>JAZDKD010000064.1:0-2039 GCA_043803345.1 Pseudomonadota bacterium | reverse complement strand
CAGACCCGTCAGGACCGCATATAACAGTCCAGGATGAATCGTCGATCGTCAAATTGAGGTTGGAAAAAACCTGGTGGTCGGGCCCATATTGAAACGACACGTTTTCTAGATATATCATTTGTTCAAGTCCACCGGTCGTGCCGCAATGTTACTTGTCCATGAGTGGAATGATATAGGCCCTGGTCCAAATAGAAAAGCCGAGAGTGGTCCTCGGCTTTCATGAAATTTTTTTAAGACCCAAAGTCTTATAAATCCATGGTTATTTGGACTTAATCTTGTCCATAAGTTTTTCTTTCAGGCCCTTAGCTTTTGCGGCAATACCACTTTTTGAAGAAGACTCGCTCACATCCTTTGGCTTTCTGTCTACCAATTCGACAAAAGACATTGAGGCCCCGTCTCCCGCTCGGACCCCTTTCTTTATGACTCTAGTATACCCCCCATTTCGATCAGCGAATCTGGGAGCTATTTCATTGAATAGATTCTGAGTCACATCTTTAGACCTGATCACGCTAAGAGCCTGGCGTCGAGCATGGAGATCCCCACGCTTTCCAAGCGTAATCATTTTGTCGGTGAGAGTGCGTAAAGCCTTAGCGCGTGCGTCTGTAGTCACTATAAATTCATGCTCAAGTAGAGATGTCACCATGTTCCGGAGCATCGCGACACGGTGGGAAGTTCTCATGCCTAGTTTATAACGAGCTTTTCGGTGTCTCATAAAAATTATCTCCAAATCAATCGCTTATGGCGTTTTCTCTTTCTTTTCTCATGTTATCAAGTTCTTCCCTTGAAGGGAAGGAAGGCACAATGAGGCCAAGCTGGAGCCCCATATCGGACAGAATTTCTTTTATTTCATTGAGCGACTTCCGTCCGAAGTTCTTTGTCTTGAGCATTTCCTGCTCTGTTTTCTGGACAAGCTCACCAATGTATCGAATATCAGCATTTTTGAGACAATTTGCAGACCTTACGCTGAGCTCTAATTCGGCAACACTTCTGTGAAGATTTTCGTTGATTTGGGGCTCTGGCAGGTCCTTGTCTTCTTTAATGACCGGTTCTTCAATGTCCGGGTTCAACAGAAAAACCTTAAACTGATCCCGGAGTATAGACGCTGCCTTGTGCAAAGCTTCCTTAGGCGTCACCGCTCCATTTGTCCAAATTTCCATCGTTAGTTTATCGTAGTCGGTCCTTTGCCCCACACGCGTATCGGTAACTTTGTAACTTACCTTTCTGATAGGAGAAAAAACTGCGTCCAGAGCTAAAGTTCCAATCTCGTCCTCACTTTCTTCCGCAGGAGCGTACCCCTTACCCCACTCAACCGTCAGTTCCATCGTAAGACGCCCCTCCTTGGACAATGTGGCAAGGACTAGGTCGGGATTTATTACCTCAACGGCATGAGTAGTCTGAATGTCTCCAGCAAGGACTTCATGCTCTCCGACGGCTTCTAATTTGATCTTTTCAGGGCCGTCGGTGAACATCTTTATGTGAACCTGCTTAAGATTGAGTAGTAAATCGGTTACATCCTCTTTTACACCCGGAATGGTGGAAAATTCATGCAAAACGTTTTCTATTTTAGTTTTGGTGATCGCTGCTCCAGGCAGGGAGGACAACAACACTCTCCTCAGCGAATTGCCCAGAGTTATGCCGAATCCTCTTTCCAGAGGTCCTATAACATACTTGCCGTATTCACTTGTGTCATCCCCATCGACTTCTAATCGAGCCGGATCAAGATTAGTCCAGGGGCGGGTCATCAGGGTTTGCCCTGTATCACTCATGGCTTTCCTCTCGTGGTCTGCGCAGTCTATGATCTGTGCCTACACAGGCTGTTTTTACCAAGCAAATCAGGACGGAGCAGAATAAAAGCCGTTTCCGTATGCCATACTTCCATGCAAACGGCGTATCCTATCGTAAGTTGAAAACAATATTTAATCCCGACAAAACTGTTATTTCGAATAAAATTCAACGATGAGTTGTTCTCTAATCGTCGGTGGTAATTCCTCACGTGTGGGAACACCTTTGATCGTTCCTTTAAAATTTTCAGGCTCAAC
>JAZDKD010000063.1:0-3713 GCA_043803345.1 Pseudomonadota bacterium | reverse complement strand
CCTGTGGCGCGGCGGAACGATTCTCCTTGCTTGCCGTGGACGCCTGGCTGGCCACGGAATCCATCATGGAAAGGCTTTCAAGATTCACATCGTCATTCTTTGTAAACGCCTTGGATGGAGATAAAGTTTGTTCCACAAATTTGACGTCTTTTTCGTTTTTCGTAGCCTTGTCATTATTACCCTCTGAATAAGCGGGAGCTTTACCTTCGTCGTTTTCCTGCACGGATTTGTCCGGATTATTGTGGCTCTCTTTTTTTATTTGACCTGTTTCCCCTTTTGAGCGTTTTGCTATTGATGGACAAGAGGCGGCGGAATCAACTGAGGCAAGGCTACTCTGTTGAACGATCAATGAATTGGGGTCTATCAATCTAACAAATATCGGATTCTGAGAGTTTCCATGTTGACCTATTGAGCCCGTGGGATTGGACAGTACGAAGGCAAATATAACCACGAGATGAGCAATAGCGGAGACAATGTTTGAGCCAATGTTCGAATTTTTACGGTATGAGTCCAGATCAAGAGATTTAGAAATCGTAGGGGCGTCTTTACATGAATAATCCACCAGTGGAAGGGTGATATAAATTGGGATGTCATCGATGTTTTGAACCAACGACTCGTCCATAATACCGGCGAGGGGCTCCAGGTCGATTGCCAGAGAGTTGCTTGTCCAACCGGCGACGTCGTATTCAAAATCATCCAAGACTCCGCTGGAGCCGGGAAAGTTTCCTTCCTGAGCCATGTTGGCGGTTTCAAATGAGCGATCCAGGGCAGAGTCGATGGACGGGTTTGGGGCGCCTTCCGGTCCTCTAGATTTGAAAAGGGCTCGGAGAATGGATGATATTGAATTTTCCGCGAAATCAAATTGATCCAATTCTTGGAGGCCATGGTTTAGAGAAGCGTTCATAGCGATTTATTTTTGCCTGGAATCGACTTGTTGATTTGAGCCCAAAAACAAAAAACCCGAGCCATTATATGACTCGGGAATGCGCCCAGTTTTCTTTTCCCCAAGTGTCCGCTGTTCTTCGCAGCGTTTATGTCGCAGGCAGGTCTTCTGGCTTCCGGATCATTCTATTTGCCTGCGCCTTCCCATCCCGTTAATCGAGACAGTGGCTTCGTGCGGGCTTTCGTCCCCGGATACAGCGGCGGGACCGCGCCGGAATCGAACCGGCTTCCCTATTAAGCTCCAAGAGCGCCTACATGTTCAGTTTAACTAAAAAAGAATTGCGCGTCAACTCTGGCCGGCGTCACTTTTGGTGAGAAATCGAAATGAGACATGTTTTTTTAGGTCTGCTTGTCGTCCAGTCTTTGTGACTCGAATTTTGCTATATCAATCGCCTGAAAACCCCGAGCAAAAAAGTTGTGGCCGATATGCCCAGACCAACCAGGAATACCACCCACTGAAAAGGTTGGGGGAATCCTCCGGCCACAATGTTCTGGTAGTCCCAGCAGAAAGCCATGATTACCACTATTCCTCCCGCTACAATAAGAATCCAACTTTTCCACTCCAGTTCCAATGGCTCTTTTCGTTCCTCGAAATACAGCACCGTTAGGCCGGACGCTATGAGCGCTATTGAAATGACGACAGGCGCGATAACTGGGGCCACCCACGGAACGGGGATGAGGAAAAGCAAGTCCCAGGCCATTACTCCGGTTGGCCACCCAAGAAATATTTTAAGCCATACGTAGTAAGAGATATCCCAGACACCAAAGGTAATCATGAAATACGCCCACGCTTCTCTTCTGTTTTGGGCAGCGGCCATACTAACAGTGGCAAGCATTATCAATGTGCAGAGTTCCCTGACGACTTCTATTTGCAGGCGCTGATTGTGTTCAAATCCCATCTCGTGAATCAAATCAAGAGTTAACATTGGGAATTGGAATCCTCCCGACGACAGCGGGTAGTAAATGGCTCGAAGATATTCAACCACCGAAGCCTCCACAAACCCGAAAGCAATAGCCCATATGGTTATTATGACTATTCTTTTCATTGTCGAGATTGGACCTCCCCATCATATCAGGGGGCATGATGTATGTTTCCAGCAAGTTTGTTAATGAATCTTAAAGTCCCGTGATAGTTTTAATTATCTATACAAGTAATTTCGATTGACTCCATATAATAAGTGATATATATTTTAACAGACACTTAACTTGTATTTCTCCAGTCGACCTATTTTTAGGAAGCGCGGGCGTTATGCGAGAATTAAGAAAGTAAGACGTGCGGCCCGTGCCGAGGATACGCTGCCTTAACATCCAGTCGCTTTATCCCCGTTCACAAAGACCCGCTTTCCATCAACCTTAACGCACTCTCACTAAAATGTGTAAGGCGATTTTTGCAAAAGGAGCTAGAGAATGAGTATTAACATCTATGTAGGAAACCTGTCCTTCGACGCGAACGAAGGCGAACTAAAGGGTCTGTTTGAAGAGTACGGGGCGGTAGACACCGTCAAGATCATCTCTGACCAGTTTACGGGTCGGTCAAGGGGATTCGGATTTGTTGAAATGCCAAATCGCGAAGAAGGTATGAAAGCTATCAAAGAACTCGACGCTAAAGATTTTCAGGGTCGTGCTCTGAAACTGAATGAAGCCCGTCCAAAAACCAGCGGCGGCGGCGGTGGTGGCGGACGTAGAGATAACCGTGGCGGCGGCGGTGGTGGCGGTTCACGCTGGTAGTCGTGACTCCGAGCCGATAAGCGGTGAACTTATTGACAAGAGCTTGCTTCGGCAGGCTCTTGTTTTTTCAGCATAAAATTTTTACAGGAAATCACCAAGCGCCAGCATGACGGGGACCTAAGTATTAGCTACACTAAACCCTAAAATCTACTTTCAGGCGCGCCGATATACCCCATGTTAATCCTTCAGGGTAGTGGTGGGGGATCTCCAGATGTTGGAATCAAGCCCAATATTACGCCTGGGATCTCTTTATCACGGAAAGTGGAATTAGCGTCTTGCCTCTACCGGCAGCCAAGTTCATCACGAATTCCCTTCCGGTTGCGGGTGGAAGCTTTCGCTCAGAGTCCGGCTTCACCTTCAAAGATATGGCTTCGGTCGGACATGTTGTGACGCACAACCCGCACCCAATGCATCTGTCTCTATCTATCTGAGCCACTTCTTCAATTTTTATGGCTTCCATCTGACACCTGTCCAGGCAGGTTTCGCACGCTGAGCACAAATCGGCTTCGACTTCGGCGTAATAACTCGAAAGTACCTTTTCAGCGGGTTTTGGGTGTAGCTTGATGGATCGTAGTATGCCGCAGCAATCGCCACAGCAATTGCAGATTCCACCCGCTTCCTGTGATATGAATGGCTGGGGCACCAAGCCTTCTTCTTCGCATTTATCCAAAATCGCCAGAGCCTCATCCTGTGATATGAAACGGCCCATACCTTTGTCGACGTAGTATTGCGCATGGCTTCCAAACGAAAGACAAACTTCCAGAGGCTTTTCGCAGCCTTTGTCCAGAAGTCTTTGTTGGACTCTACACACACATTTCGCCACCGATATCTGGTCCTTTTTCTTGACGATTTCTTTCAAATCTTCGTAAGGGGCCACAGGCCACTGATGGTTGATGGATTTGTTCACAGGCACCGTTCGCAGCGGAGAAGAGACCGCCAAGCCATGTTTGCCGAATGCTTCTGAAAAGTAGCGCTCGAAAAGTTCGGCAAATTCCCTGTCCATGCTTTTAACCTGATGTTCAAAAGATCCTATTACAAAAGGC
>JAZDKD010000062.1:0-4821 GCA_043803345.1 Pseudomonadota bacterium | reverse complement strand
GTTCCCTCGTTAGACCTTGCAGGAAGTTGCCTATTTTTCATCCAGAATATCAGAACTCGATTTCATCTACGAGCGGAATGTTGGGTTCTTTGAGTCGGTCAATCCCTGGAGATTGATTACATGGGTACGGACAATTTTGACATAAGTTCCTTTAATAGGTATATTTACGACTATATTCATCCAAAGCCACTAGAGTTGAGAAATCACGTCATGTTGAAACCATTTTTCCGTGTTTCCTCTACAGAAGAGGCAAGAAACCAGTTAGCACGGTTCAGATCCCTTAAAACTGAAATAACCGGAATCGACGAGGCCATTTTTCGTGTCCTTTCAAGGTCGATAAAAGCGGATCAGGATTCACCACCTTTTGACCGATCAACTATGGACGGTTTTGCATTAACTTCTTCAGACACTTTTGGTTCGTCTGAAAGTTCGCCGTCGCTATTTAATGTTGTGGGAGAAATTCTAATGGGGCAGATCCCTCAGATAAACCTACAAAGTGGCGACGCGGTCCGGATTTGGACGGGTGGAGCAATGCCGACGGGGGCTGACGCTGTAGTAATGATTGAACACACCCAGGAACTTGGAGGGAGCGCTCTGGAAGTCGTCAAAGCTGTCGCCCCATTTGATAATATGGTTCGCACAGGTGAGGACTATAAAAAAGGAGAAGAGCTTCTCAAGAGGGGACTAAGACTTAGATCCCAAGATATCGGTTTGCTGGCTTCACTCGGGGTTACAAAGGTGGAAGTTCACACTAGGCCTCGAGTGGCATTGATCAGTTCGGGTGACGAGATAACTCCTGTGGAGGATGTTCCAGCGCCAGGATGTGTTAGAGACGTTAACAGGCATTCATTATACGCTGGGGTAAAGGAAGCTTTTGCCCAACCAAAATGGATTGGGCTTGCGGCGGACACTTTGAAGTCTGTCAAGGCAATGTTGCGCTCAGGCCTTGAGCAAGCGGACATTGTGGTTATATCTGGCGGGAGTTCTATGGGAAGTCGGGATTATGTTATTCAGGCAATTTCTGAAGAGCCTGTTTCAAGAATTCTGATTCACGGAGTGTCGATGTCACCAGGGAAGCCTATTATTATAGGCTCGATAGGATCCAAGCCTGTCATTGGGTTGCCCGGTCACCCTATATCAGCTCTAGTGTGTTTTGATCAGTTCGTGATTCCAATCATAAGACGTCTTGCCGGCGAAGATACCTGTGAGCCTTTTCTCAGACCGTGTGTGAAGGCTTTTCTGACGCGTAACGTATCTTCAAAAGAAGGTAGACAGGATTTTATCCGAATAACGCTGTCTGTCAGCGAAGGTGAATTTTACGCAACGCCTCTGCTCGCTAAGTCGGGCATGGTCTCAGCAATGTCCAGAACCCATGGGTTTGTGAAAATACCGGCGGATTGTGAAGGATTATACAAGGGTCAGCAAGTTAACGCTTACTTGTACTCGAATTGTTTGGGAGGAGACTTTGAGAAGGAATATTTTTCTGGAAATGAAACCACCAAGAGAAGCTCTGCAAATTTTAATGGAGCGTCTCGACAGGAACAGCTTTCCGGGTTCGGAGAAAATCCCCACAGTTGAATCTCTGGACCGGATTACATCTGCGCCAGTTTACGCCAGATTGTCCTCACCTGGTTTTCACATGGCCGCAATGGATGGTTTTGCAGTGGAAGCGTCGAATACATTTGGGGCCGCTTCCGACAACCCGCTAATTTTTTCCGTCGGGTGGAACGCATGGGCCGTTAATACCGGAAGACCGATTCCACCGGGGACTAACTCGGTTATAATGATTGAACATGTCAATTTTCAGGATGATGATAGCTTTGAAATAGAAAAAGCGGTTGTTCCTTGGCAGAACGTGCGTCGAGTTGGCGAGGATTTCGTCCAGTCTGAAATGATTCTGGCGAGTCACCACAGGATTACTCCATATGATATCGGAGCTCTTTTGTGCGGAGGTGTAACGGCTGTAAGTGTTGTCAGAAAACCTAAAATACTTCTTATTCCCACCGGATCTGAGTTAATCGACGCCTCTTCCATTGAGAATAGTATTCCAAATTATGGGGACACAATAGAATTCAATACGCACTTACTTTCGGGGCTCATCTCTAGGGCTGGCGGTATAGCAGTAAGATCAGAGATTCTTCCCGACAGCTACGATGAGATCAAAAAAGCAGTGACTGCAGGAATAGAATCGGACTATGACATGGTAGTAGTCAACGCAGGTTCTTCCGCTGGAACTGAAGATTATACTGCGGCAATCATTAACGAACTTGGCGAAACTCTGGTTCATGGCGTTGCGATGATGCCGGGAAAACCTACCATACTCGGGATCGTAAAAGGTAAGCCCGTGATGGGTAGTCCGGGATATCCTGTGTCAGCGGTTTTTTCATTCGAAGTATTTGGCCTGCCTGTTATAGCGGAAATGCTTGGGGCGCCAAGTTCCGGAAGACCAACTGCGCCGGCTTATTCGGCCAGAAAGATCTCCTCAAAATTGGGCAGGGAAGAATTATTCAGAGTCAAGTTGGGGAAAGTGGGTGAGAGGATAGTGGCGGCGCCCCTACCCAGAGGAGCGGGATCTATTACAACCCTCACAAGGGCGGACGGCATACTGAGAATACCCTCGAACGCGGAAGGAATCGAACAGGGAGCGCTGGTTCAGGTTGAACTGCTCAACCAGCCACAGCAAATAGAGAATACACTGGTTATAATTGGCAGTCACGATTTAACCATAGACTGCCTAGCTGATGAGCTTGTCAACCATGGAATATACGTATCATCGAGCCATGTTGGAAGCTTGGGTGGCCTTTTAGCCCTGAAGGACGACACAGCGCACATTGCCACAAGTCACCTGCTTGACGAAGAGACTGGAATATATAACTGGTCCTACATCAGGAAATTCCTTCCTGATGTTCCAGTTGAAATTTTTCATGGAGTTATGAGAGAGCAGGGATTTATGGTCAAGAAAGGTAATCCCAAAGGTATTAAAGATTTTCAGGACCTGGTCAGAGATGATGTGACATTTGTGAACAGGCAGAAAGGCGCCGGTACTAGGGTTCTACTGGATTATTATCTCAAAAAAAATGGGATAGCCTCGTCAAAAATTGCGGGTTACAGCATGGAAGAATATACTCATACGTCGGTGGCGGTGGCGGTTCTCTCTGATGTAGCCACGGTGGGGATGGGTGTTCTTGCGGCGGCAAGGGCTTTGGGGCTCGATTTCATTCCCGTGGCGACAGAGCAGTACGATTTTATTGTGCCAAGGAAAAACCTGAATGATTGGAAAGTTATCAAGCTCCTTGATATACTAAAAAGCCAACTTTACAAGGACAGAATCTCCGCTCTCGGTGGTTACGGGGTAGAAAGATCCGGTGAACGAATCGTCGAACCCAAGTAACCTTAGCTGGTTTGGACAAATATGGACCTTTTGATGATTTTTGAAGGCATCCCCTGGATTACTATAGGATTAGGCGCTCTTATTTTAATTCTGGTTTTGGGATGTTGGGTCATGTTTCTCAACAGGGTGAATCCAACTCTGTCGTCCATGGATGAGCCAGACGCTGTTGCTGTAGCAAAAGGAAGATGTGGCGATTCTATGAAGATTTCTCTCAAATTTAGGTCTGGAAGGGTTCTGGACGCAAGCTACTGGACAGATGGTTGCAAATTTAGCAGCGCATGTGGGGCTGCGGCGACTAGGCTCGCACTGGGAAAAACTCCTGAGGAAGTCGCTGATATAGATTATCTGGCTGTAAAAAACGCAATTGGTGGTTTACCGGAGGAAGACTTGCACTGCGCCACTCTAGCGGCGGATACTCTACAGGAATCACTTCGAATTTACTGTTTAGGTATGCACAAAAAACATGATTGAATGGCCAGGTGTATGGGGTTGCAATACGGCTGTTTTCATGTTTGTATGTTGACTCTGGCTTCCTGAGGTTCTATGAGTGTCATAGTGTTTGCTCGATAGCCGCGCGAAACTGTTGCAAAAAAGGATATTGGGTATGAGTTTTAACAGACGTCCAATCTCTAGCGAGGGGTTGAAAAAATTAAACGAAGAGATGGATAGGCTGATCAGAGTCGAAAGACCATCGGTCATCAAAGAAATCGAAATAGCTATTGGCCACGGAGACCTGTCAGAAAACGCCGAATATACCTATGGCAAAGAAAAACAGGCCCTTATTGAAACCAGGATCAGGGATCTTCAGGAACGAATATCTTCATCTGAGGTCATAGATCTCAGCAACCGCCCTACGCCGGACAGGGTAGTGTTTGGAGCCCATGTCACGATTCAGGACCTTGACGTTGATGAAACCAAAAGATATCAACTCCTTGGCCAGGATGAAGCCGATATAGCCAATGGGGTCATATCTGTGGATTCGCCTGTGGGGAAAGCCTTGATTGGAAAAGAAGTTGGAGATGTTGTCGAGATTCGCACTCCAAACGGTATACGGGAATGCGAGATAATTGATATCAAATAACAACCCATCCATCCAAATACTTGATTCCATGTTAATGGTGAGACATCGAACCTGTTATGTCTATTTCATATAATTCTGATCTCAAGTCATATCGAAAAGAGGAGGCGACAAGGGAAACTCTCATTTTGTGCGATTTCGACGGTACAGTCTCCATAAAAGACACCGTAAACAGACTCATCAGAAATCATATTTCAGATCCATATTGGCGTTATTACGTCAAACGATACATGAGAGGAGAAATAGGTTCCAGAGAAGTCTACAGGGCCGTTGGCCCGATGATGAGGATGACCCGTCCGGATTTTGAGAGATTTGTAATGGAGTATGCCGAACTGGATCCATTTTTTCCAAA
>JAZDKD010000061.1:0-2735 GCA_043803345.1 Pseudomonadota bacterium | reverse complement strand
TTCATCCTGCGCTAAGATGCATTGCGCCAATTGCCGGATCGTAGCCGTGCCTCCACATTCGATGAGTGTCTTGATTAAGAGTGGTTGGTAGATGTGCTGCATTTTCATGCGCTGTTTATTTGAAATGAATTCTTTGAGGTCTTCAAAGGTCATGTTGCTGCTCCGGCGCTAGGGCGGATTATTTTTCCACACCAAGAATCTGAAAATTCCTGACGATCAGAGGACACATGGCAGCGGCGATGACAATTTGGGCACAATGCCGCGGTGTTGAAAATTGTGTCAGATCCGCCCTCAGCCAAAGGTCTGATATGATGAACCTCCAGATATGGAAAACCATCGATAGCCTCAAAAGGAGCAGGACTTTTGCATCCCTCGCAAACGCCATTTGAATTATTAAGAACCCAGGCTTTAACCAGTGGATCACGATAAAAGCTTAAGGATGTTGTTTGCGACTGTTTTGGACATTCTACACCTCTGGGGATGCCGGAAACAATCTTACGCCGAAGGCTCTTCGTTTTTTGAGCAAGTTCATCGCTATCGGCGGTTGGCGAAAATTCTTCTGAAAGTTAAACTCCCTCCTCTATCAGGTAATGCCGGATCTTGTCCCTGACGGAAGTTCCAAGATTTTTCGCAGGAACGAATCCCTTGATTCGTGGCAGACAAAGTTCTTCAAGAGCTGCGGAAATATTCTGCATTCGGTATTCCACTGCGCCCTTTGAACGGTTCTTCAAATAACCTTCTCTTAAAAAGAGGTTCACGCCAGCTTTGCTGTATGGCCTATTTTCAATTTCGTGTTCTAACATCCACAAGTAGGCTTTTACGGCTGCATGAATTTCTTCATCTGACCAATCATGGCTAGTTTCCGATGTTGGGGATCTTTTCATGTGCAGATTTTAGTTCGCTGGATGATCAACATTGCCATCATCCTTCTTTGGTTCATTAGAAAAGTTGCGCTAGATTACTCTAAGTCTGCCACATTAGTTTCCACACTTACAATCTTTGCATTCAAATAACTGATACAGTCATTTCCCAGACAGTGATCATCGCGAGGGCTGAGAGTCCCAGACATGGCGTGTTTGATTATCACATTTTTTTGTGGGTCCGGCAGAGATTCCCACCATGAAGGAGTGAAAAAAGTGTTTTCTAAATGTTCCATGGCGATCCTGCCTAGGCTGTTAGAAATTTCATCGTTACCCAGACGCCACATCGATTTGACAAACTCCAGGCACACTTCACTTGCATTTGGCAGCCAAGTCAGAATTGCGGCCCCCTGAGATGGTGTCGCACAAATTGTTAAGAACAAAATTTCCAAAGGTTTGCTCAAATCAGTCAGGTTCTGTAGTTGCCGACCATGCAGATCATATACGGGAGCGAACCCGCCACTGCAAACAATGTTCGGAGTTCTATCGAAGAAAAAAACGCATCGGTTGATGTCGTCATATTTTTGGTTCATTAATCGGTCATCAAAATCGCGTTTGATAGCTAGAATGTTGGATAACCCTTTTGCCCATCCTCTTTTCTCTTCGCTTGCAATAAATTGAATCGTCTTTTGGATTTCCGCTGGAGATCCTCTATCCATATCTCTCATAAAAATATTACTGTCGAAGGCAGCTTTCTTGGTAAAAACCTCGCGGCACAAGCCACGGTATGAGTGTAAGAAACATTGTTCTGAAGTTCCCACAAATGATTGCTGTTCGATTGGAGCAAATGTTTTTGAGTCGTGCAATTGGCAAAAGCCACTAAACGTGGAAGCTGTGCGGACGCCGATAAGCTGGGGAGATACAAAACCATTGTTCCTTTTTAAGTTGCTGAAAGACGGTTTGAATCCATAAACATGATTGTTCTCGGCCACGGCATCCAGACCGCCGGTTCGCTGGATAGTATGCGCGCGAATGATATCTCCTTTGCAAAGACCGTGCTGCGCTAGAGGGTGCAAACAATATTTTGAAGAAAAGTGTTTCCTGACTTTTGCTTCAATGTCAAAAGGATTGATTCTTTCAAGATCCGCTCGTCCATCGTGACACTTTTTGTATTTTAGTCCAGACCCGCACCAACATGGGTCATTCCTGCTTATTTTTTTCGTCATAATGTCTCGCCGTTCATGTGGTGGTTGTAATGGTCTTCTCAGATGCAGAGTTCTGATCTACGATTGCCAAGAAAACTGCCAGATGTCAAACCGCTAGGCCTTAGAGAAAGACCTCTCAGAGAAGTTCATCTTTTCCCGTTGGCAGAACAACTTCCAGCTCCACAATTGGTGTGTCGATTAGATTCATAAGGCATACATCTTTAGGGGGCCACGAAGGGTCTATTATAATTTGATTAAATTGGCTTCTGGCGGGCAACGATATATTGTTGCCCCAACAGGGAGTTTGCTCTCAATCTCAGCAACTATTTCCGTCAACGCCTTTTGTGAAACACAAATACCACTGTTAACATCATGGCGCGACGGTTTGCCCAACGCAAACTCCTTTAAGTAGTCTTTCACCAAGATGTGATTCCAAGAATATTCCTTGAACCCACTGTGTAGGAATATGTTGGACCATCCGTAAATCCTTTCGAGACAAGCCAGCGGAATTGAAAAGTCTATTTGGTGTGCATGCTTTTTCAGCACTTCGAAGATAGCACTCATTGGAAGAGGCTCAATTGAACCAGTATCCGGTTTGTACGAAGCCAGGATGCCGAATGCCCGGCGTACCTTAAGTTCGACGAGTTGGCGAATTATAGAAATCGACAGG
>JAZDKD010000060.1:0-7783 GCA_043803345.1 Pseudomonadota bacterium | reverse complement strand
CAACCAGCCTCTTGGAAGCTGCTTCTTTGTCCGATGATTCTCCGACTATTTTTTTTGAAAAGTCTCTTTGATGATCAAAGTCATCCTTCTGTTTGTCAGTCAAAACCGAGTCACTTTTCATGTCTTTGTTGGGCTGCTCGTGGCCTTCGATGTTCCGGATGGTTTTCGATCCAGAAAGGTTTGAGCCATGTGACGATTTAGCAAGTTTCGGCTTTATTAAAGTGGATCCAATTGTGTCGTTTCTCTTGTTGGCGTTGGAATCCTTGGCATGGAACATGGTAGGGACACAACTGAACAAAAGAATGCTCAATAAAATAAAGATCAGATAGCGGACCGTTTTTAATGTCATCCGTTCGATTCGCGCTATCGAGTGGTCTATGTTGGCAATCTTCATTAGCATGAAGGCACAAGCTCCTCTAGTGATTGACATCGTACAATTTTTCAGATGCATGTCAATCATAGACATCGCTTGCGTTTATACCGACTTTAAGCAGGTAAATTGAACCGGGTCGATAAGAAACAGGTTGACTCCGATCCGATCAGCGTAGCGTTGCTTTGAGTCTCTCCCGCAGGTTTGAGAGTTCTTGATAAAAAACATCAGGCAGGTGTTCCTCAAACATCTCGAAATAATACTGGATCTGGGGAAGTTCGCTCAACCATCCCTCTACGTCTACGCTCAGAAGCTTTTCAATGGATTCCGGATTGATGGCCAGTCCTGTCAAGTCGAGCGATCCTGGGGTCGGCATATTACCTATAGGTGTTTCTAAGGCTTTGACCCGTCCCGTTATTCGTTCAAAAATCCATTTCAACACTCTACAATTTTCTCCAAAACCCGGCCACAGAAATTTACCCTCCGCATTCTGGCGAAACCAATTCACATAATAAATTTTTGGCAATTTGTCTGGACCAACCTGTTGGCCTATTCTAAGCCAGTGAGAAAAATAGTCAGCCATATTGTATCCGCAAAATGGAAGCATGGCCATGGGGTCTCTGCGCAACTGTCCGACCGTTCCCGAAGCCGCCGCTGTCGTTTCACTGCTTACTGTCGCTCCAAGAAAGGTGCCGTGACTCCAGTTGAAAGCTTCTATTACCAGAGGAACGACAGAGGCCCTTCTTCCTCCGAAGAGTATTGCGTCAATGGGAACCCCGGCCGGATCATCCCATTCTGGGGCAATGACCGGGCATTGAATTGCCGGAGCCGTGAAACGGGAATTAGGGTGAGCGGCGTTTCTGCCACAATCCGGCTTCCACGGCCTTCTGAGCCAGTCTGTGAGATCCTCAGGCACTGTTTCAGTCATACCTTCCCACCAGACATCACTATCCGGAGTCAACGCGCAGTTAGTAAATATGGCGTTTTCGGAACAAGTCAGCAAAGCATTCCGATTTGACTTCAGACTAGTGCCGGGGGCTACGCCGAAAAAACCGGCTTCGGGGTTAATGGCTCTAAGCCTGCCGTCCTCACCGAACTTCATCCAGGCTATGTCATCTCCCACTGTTTGAACTTGCCAACCGGGGAGGGTAGGGACCATCATCGCCAGATTTGTCTTGCCACACGCTGACGGGAAAGCTCCTGTGATGAATTTTACTTCGCCTTCCGGGCTGATAAGTTTTAGAATCATCATATGTTCAGCAAGCCACATTTCATCACGGGCCTGCACTGAGGCAATTCTGAGAGCGTGGCATTTCTTGCCCAGCAAAGCATTCCCACCATATCCGGACCCATATGACCAGATTTCACGGGTTTCTGGAAAATGGCAAATATATTTGTGATGAGCGTTACACGGCCAAGGAGAATCAGGATCTGTGGGTACCAGAGGAGCTCCTACAGAATGTATACCCCTAACGAACTCTCCATGAGTATTGAGGGCATCGATCACATTTCGGCCCACCCGCGTCATAATGTGCATGTTCGCCACAACATAAGGAGAATCAGTCAATTCTATTCCGATGTTGGCTATTGGAGAATGCGTCGGGCCCATGCTGTAAGGAATTACATACATTATCCTACCCTTCATGGAACCCGAAAGAAACTTAGACAGGGTGGCCTTCATTTCAGCAGGATCAGCCCAGTTGTTGTTTGGACCCGCATCTTCCGGTCTAACGGAACAAATAAACGTACGGTCCTCTAGACGGGCCACGTCCATAGGATCTGATCTAACGAATATACTATTGGGCCTTTTCAAAGGATTTAACCAGATGGCGGTACCCGCATGAACCATCAGGCGCATCATGAGTTGATATTCTTCTTCCGATCCGTCGCACCAGTGGATTTGATCTGGTTTACACATTCGGGCCCCTTCTTCTACAAATTCATTAAGTTTCTTATGCTCGATCATTTCACTCCCTTGGCTCCTCAGAACCACAAAACTGACTGTCGGAAGATCTGTTCCGACTCAAAACGCAACATTTTACAGTAAGTTTCAATATCGTCAAATTATTTGTTGTCAAATTCATAACAATCCTTCCAAGAAATTTTACCCAGTTTTGAAAAAACAATTTCCATGTCTCTTCATTGACGGCTGGACATGGCAAACGCAACTGTAAGAATTAATTCATTCTAACTGAGGACAAAACTTAGGGGAATGGCTAGGAATAGGGCTTTCTAAGGGCTATATGAGTATCTTGGCAGCCTATGGGAACTTTTCACTCAACCCGGCGTGACGTGTCTCCAGCTCTTGACGCAATTATCAGCGTCTATGCAAGGGGTTGTCAAAAAGCAATCTGGGATTGAAGTGAGATCCACTCTGCTGAGCGTTCTCACTTCTCATAAACAATTTATCTTTTCCGATTTAGTTTTGAGTTTCCTGGTCTAAAGTCCATGTTTGTTACACCTTGTCTTCCGTCTTTGGGTAAATGTCGGATTGAACGGTGCAGCATGGCGATGGAGGAGTTTCCTCTCCTCTGAGACCGACCTTCCTGAATAGCGAAAGACATATTTCCCCAATCCATTTCTGCGGTAGAATTTTTTCTGTGACCCACACAAAAACAAACACGATACCGGCTATAATCCCAGCGGTAATCAAAAAGGAAATGAGAGCGGCCAAACCAGTCAGAAGCAACAAGAAATACAAGGGGAACAGGAAACCATAGAAAAAACCTCTTCCGACTCTGGCGCCGACATCTCCGTCTTCTTCCCTGCCCAGAATATCGTTAAAAATGTTTACAAAGAAGTTCTTGTTGTAGTAGCTCAAAGCGCCACTTATCAATCCTAGAACAATCATCCCAATTAATTTCCAAAGCATCTTTTCCTCCATCAAGATAATGGGTCGGTCCGAAAAACGAAACCGAAATTAGAGCAAATACTCAATTAAATCAGTCATAAAACGCCAGAAGAGTCTATCAAATCTCCCTATCCAACAAACTTTGTTTGGTCATCGCCTAGATTTCTTTCGTGCTTTTCTGGCCTCTTTATTTTTCTTTCGTTGTTTTTCCACATTTTTCTTGGAAACTTGCGAACCCTTATTGACTTCAGGAAGACCGAAGGGATTCTCCGGGGACGGAGCAGCGGATGTATCTCCCCCCATTAAGTTTCCCAAACCGCCACTGAACATTCGTTTAATTCCTTTGAGCCTCTTCCACCTTCCTCGAAGTTTACCGCCGCCCATGGCGCTCATAAGATCGCGCATGTCCTTGAACTTGGATAACAAATCCCTGACTTCATTTTCTCCTCTGCCTGATCCTTTAGCTATGCGTTTGGTTCTGCTTTCATTTATTGAATCAGGAATTTTACGTTCAGAGGGAGTCATAGAATTTATCATTGATTCTATCTTAACTAGTTCGTAATCGTCAAAATTTGCTTGAGGTGGCAATCCACCTGGGAAAAAGGGCATTTTCTCTACAACATCCTGTAATGGCCCCATTTTTTTTATGGTCTTAATCTGGGAGAGAAAATCATTGAGTGTGAAATTTCCCTGAAGCATTCGCATAGCGTCTTGCTCGGCTTGTTTCTCATCAACGACTTCTTCGAAATCCTTGACTAAACCTACAACGTCACCCAGTCCCAGAATTCGTGAGGCAAGTCCTTCAGGTCTGAATTCCTCCAGACGATCGAGTCCTTCGCCCATTCCCAGAAACTTGATTGGCACTCCTGTGGCTTCTTTAATGGAAATTGCAGCTCCACCACGAGCGTCACCATCCAACTTTGTCAGAATAAAGCCACTGAGATTTATTCTCTCATTGAATGCCCTGGCCACGTTTACGGATTCCTGGCCAATCATTGCGTCGCAAACCAGCAGCACGTTATCAGGGGAGGTGAATTCCTGAATCTGGCGCAACTCGTTCATGAGCCCTTCATCGACCGTCAAACGACCGGCTGTGTCAAATATGACCACATTGGCGCCTAATTCTGCCGCCTGATTTTGACCTGATCTACATATCTCCGGGGGGCTTGACGAGGAGTCCGTAAAAACCGGAAGGTTCAAGTCCTGCCCCAGCTTCTTTAACTGGTCCACAGCAGCCGGACGATAAACATCGGCTGCGACGAGCAGAGGCTTTTTCCCTGCTTTCATCAGAAACTTGGCTATTTTGGCGGCTGTAGTAGTTTTTCCAGACCCCTGAAGTCCGACTAGCATAATTGAGTTAACAGCTTTGGTCGGGAAATTCAATGAAACGTCGGCAGGTCCCATTAAACGGACGAGTTCGTCATGACACAGTCTGATGAAGTGATCGCCAGGAGTGACTTTAAGCTTTTTGTCCTTGTGTTTTACCTTAACCTGAACAATTTCACCTAATGCCTGCTCTTTAACCCTATCAAGAAAAGACCGGGTAACCTGGAATTCTACGTCAGCTTCCAGCAGGGACATACGGACAATTTTCAGCGCCTCACCCAGATTCTCCTCATTGAGTGTCCGCATACCTTGCAAGTATTGTCGAGCGTCCCGGAAACCTCGTGACAGGATCTCAAGCACGTTTAACGCCTCCAGAGTAAAACATTTCCCGAAAATATTTTATTTAGCATAACAGCGCAGAAATTGTAAGGGTTTTCTTTACTTGATCGTGCGTACCTTTTTTGTTATAGGTTTGTCAACATAACGACAGAATTCTCGGATCAAAGTGTGGAAATCAAATGATGACAAAATTAAAGACATTTCACTCAAAGACCAAAATTTATTCCGGTCGTGGTTCAATATCTCAACTCGGAGTAATCTCCAAAGAATTAGGAGCTACCAGGTGTCTTCTTGTGGCGGATCCCGAACTTGAACAGCATGGTATGATTGAACTCGCGAGAGCGTCACTCCGCGAAGCCGGTCTTCATGTTGAAATGTCACTAAGAGTTGAACCCGAGCCTTATCTGGACAATGCCGATGACGCTGCGGCAGTTGGCCGGGACTTACAGGCCGACCTCGTAATAGGCATGGGAGGCGGTTCATCTATGGATACCGCAAAGGCAGCGGCAGCGCTCATCACAAACAAGGGACAAGCGGAAGACTATGTTGGGCTTAATAAGGTCTCAATCCCTTCGCCTCCCACTGTGATGATACCCACTACTTCGGGAACTGGGGCCGAGGTTACATTCACGGCAGTCTTCACCAATCGCACGACAAACGTCAAGGGAGGAATAAATAGCCCTCATCTCTTCCCAAATGTAGCCCTGCTTGACCCTGAACTTACTCTATCTGTCCCCCCTTTGGTTACCGCCTTCACCGGGATGGATGCCCTCACGCACGCAATTGAATCAGTGACCGGACGTTCTTCGACGGTTTTTACGGAATCACTCAGTCTTACTTCCATCAAGCTCATTTCTGATAGCCTTAGACAGGCCGTTTATTATGGGAACGACATTGTGGCCCGCGAGAAAATGCTGCTTGGCAGCCTCTTTGGCGGCATGGCCCTGGCTGACGCTGGAGTTGGCGCTGCGCACGCCTTGGCCTATCCATTGGGTGGGCATTACAGAATTCCGCATGGGCTGGCCAATGCTGTTCTGATCCCGCATGTGATGCAGTTCAATCTTCCGGCTTCGATAGAAACGCTGGCATTGGTGGCCAAAAGTATGGGTGAATCTGTTGAGGGACTTTCGGCGCGTTGGGCGGCGCAAAATGCTGTGGACGCAGTTAAGGCCTTGGCTGATGACATTGGAATACCCCAGTCTCTCACTGATTTGGGCGTACCAAGAGCCGATATACCAATGCTCATTGAAAGCGCTCTAAAAGTCACCCGTCCGGTTGAGAATAATCCTAGGGAGCTTGGCCCAACAGAGGCCCATGCAATCTACGAGGAGGCCTTCGCTGATTAGAGCCGACAGAGCTAAAACTTTAAGCAATGGAACAACTTTGGCAGTGGAACCAATCTCGATTAGACAATATGAATTCAGGAGAAATATATGCCTGGTTTTGAACTGATAGGTGACATGGAAAGGCAGCAGGTGAATGAAGTTCTGGACACCGGAATACTGTTCAGATACGAATTCCCAAATGAACGAAAGGGTATTTACAAAGTAAGAGAATTCGAGAAGGCGTTCTCAAAATTCGTCGGAACAAGGTTTGCCCATGCGGTGACTTCTGGAACGTCCGCCCTTAAGGTGGCGCTGGTCTCGTTGGGTGTAAAACCTGGAGATGAGGTAATAACCCAGGGCTTTACTTTTGTGGCCACGTTTGAGGCAATTATTGAGTGCGGAGCCATACCCGTTCCTGTAGAAATAGATGACACACTGAACATGGATCCTCGAGATCTTGAAGATAAGTTGTCGCCTAGAACCAAGGTCATAGTCCCTGTCCACATGCTGGGCGGTCCGGCTAGAATGCTTGAAATCAAGGAAATAGCCGAAAAACGTGGATTAAGTGTCCTGGAAGATACCGCTCAAGCCCTCGGAGGATCCGTGAATGGCCAAATTACCGGGAGCATCGGGGACTGTGGCACATATTCATTCGACTTCTATAAAACGATCACAACCGGGGAAGGTGGGATGATCGTAACAAACGACCCGCAAATATACAAAACGGCATCCGAATATTCAGACCACGGGCATGACCACAACCCTGATGTAGGCCGGGCGCTTGAAGGGAGGAGTTTTCTCGGCTTCAATTATCGAATGAATGAACTCCAGGGAGCTGTAGGTTTGGCGCAGTTGGGGAGATTGCCGGATATACTTAAGATTCAGGATAAGAATCATTCCATTATTACTGAGGCGGTGAAACATGTTCCAGGGATCGAGATGAGGGCAATCCCCGAAAACGCTCGGGATAGTCACACACATGTTTGCTTCTTCTTTCCCGCAGGATCCCATGCTCTGGAATTCCATAAGAAAGTGACTTCTAAGGGAATCGCAGCCATAAGTTTCAAAAACAACCTTTGGCATTTCCTGGGAAATTGGGAGCATCTCCTTGGCATGAAGACAGCCTGGCCCGGCGAATTTCCGTTTGGAAAGCCATATTACCATGAAAAAATTCGATATTCGGCGGACGCTTTGCCCGCTACTGCAAAATGGCTCGAACGACTTATTGTAATTCCTGTTTCGCTTCGCACCACTTCTGAAGATGCGGACAGAATTGCCGGCGAATTACGGCAAGCCGCCGTTGAAACGCTGAAATAACGGCAAAAAAATGACTGTTGATGACATGTTCGGACCCATGCGGTTCAAATGGACAGCCCCATCGAAAAATTTAGGACAATGGAAAAGATAATAGGCTGTATTCCTGCTAGAGCTGAATCATCGCGATTTCCGGGTAAACCTCTATGTGATATTCTTGGAAAACCAATGATAGTGAGGGTTCTGGAAAGAGCCCAATCGTGCGCGGCTTTGTCCAGCGTTCATGTGGCAACGGATTCAACGCTGATTTATGAAGCG
>JAZDKD010000059.1:0-2271 GCA_043803345.1 Pseudomonadota bacterium | reverse complement strand
CATTAATGCTTTTTCAATTTCCTCACAGTCTTGAGGTCGCTGGGACCTAAATGCAATCACGCGATTACCAAAACGCTCTTGCAGGGCTATTTCAAAATCTTCTTTCCCGGCTAACTCCGTCCACTCTCCATTGAAGTCACTAAAACTTGGCCCAATAAAACTCAGGATTTCATCTATTAACTGAAAGAACTGACGATCATCTGTTGCCATCGCGTACCAACAAACAGGACCATCCTTCCCATATATTGGCAATACGATAGGACGATCTGCCAATTCACTGGTCAAACTTTTTAACCACGGCATAACTTGATCTAAGTACTTGACCGGGGTCTGATCTGTTTCGATGTCATGCCAATGCAGAAAATTTCTCCCAGAGAAGAAGCGTTTGAGCCAGGCCAATTCCTGAGGAGCAATTGAGACTTTCATGCTCCCTCCAGATATTTGCCAAATTCTAATCGAGTGCTTGCAATATCATCGGGGTCAATTGAAAACTGAATCCACTCGTCGTTCATTTCTAGGCCATAATATGTTAAGTTCATTGAACCCATAAGAAGGCTTTTTGATAACAGTATGCCCTTGGTATGTAAAAGTGATTTGGTATTAGTAGTGAGTTGATTCTCCAGTCCATACCTCTCCGTTTCATCTCGTAACTTATCCAAAAACCCCGTATTAGTAGTATCAAGGTGCCTTGTGACGATGACAATATGACTTCCTCTCGCCATAAGGGCAATCACAACATCCACTAAACGAATTTCTCGACGACTCCATTCAGGATTTAATGTATCAAAATTGCCAGATCGGTTGTCAATGAGCACTACATTGCTAATCCAAGGGGATACAATCCAAATCCTTTCCCCTGCTCGAAGCATTTCCCCAACAAACATTGACTGAAGCAACTCACGAATGGTCGCCACACCAGTTTGCTGGTTCTTGAAGATACGGCGATAAAGGGTCTTCATTGTACGGCCTCTAAAAGTTCAATATCGGCTTCCAATACACTGTTTGTCTGCCTTACTCCTTGCAACCGAGCGTAAGCCCTCAGGTAACCTGTGTCTACAGGATTTGTGATAAGGGCGTGGAGAGCCGATCCCAGTGCTGCCCGATTCTCTTCACTACATGTCAAGGTTACAAGTCGTCCTTTGGCCAATAACACGGTAGCATCTTCCATCCAGTCAGGTTTATCAACAGAGACTCTTTCGCGCTTATCATACACTTTGTCTATTACGAGCAACCTTTCCACAGGAGGTAGCTCATAAAAAGGGTTCCAAGTCTGCAAAGGAGCTTGCCTGATGGTGCGACCACGAGCCCACAGCAATCCATAGATCGCGCTTATTCGCCATGCCCTTCTGTCTTTACCAGTCGGGATCCCTGGCTCATTTACAATTGAATCAATATCAGAAAACTGACTTAACCAGTAACAGATAACTCGCAAGTCGATTTCAATACCGAGTCGTTCTTCCTCTGAGCGCCAATTCTGGATCGCTTTGGCTAGATATCCATCTGTTGCTGAACCTGTCCCGGGACGTAAAATTCGGTTGCCAACAGACACCAAAAATCCATGAAAAGGGGGAAAACCTTCCTGTAGCAGTACGTGCCTCAAGTGTCGAGAATCCTGTGTTAGGTGTTCATGATTTGTCACAATTCGCATACTATTAACCACTCTTCGCGTTTCGGAGTCAGTGTTGCCACTAGTTAAAAGTTTCAACAGATTAACCAGTTGGTAGTCGATTAACTCAAATTCGCCCATCTCCATAGTTGCTCGGACCATGGAGAAAAATCGCCGGGGGTCCTCTGCGTAATTTCGCATAAACTCCTCAATTAACCCACTCCCTCCAGGACATTTTTCTGTAATCCAAACTTCAGCATGAGGGGCCTCGCAGGGGGCTAAATGATCGTGTAATAATGGACCTCGGTCGAGATCCAACGAAAGATCATCCAGATTGATTGCTGGACAAAGATCGCCAATTGTTTTTAGTAGCGCACACCCCAAAGGACCTTGGTAGATTTTGCGTAGCCACGGTGTCCAGGCATCGGATATTGGTTCCCATAATAATTTGGCCAATGAATAGAGTTCTTCCATAATCATTGGCTGAACAATAAGGGCATCAAGATCTTGCCTCAGACGATCTTGGCTATTTGACTCACAACCATCCTCGGATTGCATAGCCGAAGATTGAAAAAGGACAGCCAAGACCTGGCTGAGACTAATACTTGCGGCCCCCGAAACTATTCGGCTTGCTGCATCCTGCAAACTAATCCCTTCCTGTATTG
>JAZDKD010000058.1:0-2609 GCA_043803345.1 Pseudomonadota bacterium | reverse complement strand
AATCCATCTCTCCATAAATCGCGAGAAAAAAATCAACCCCTAAAATTTGCCACCCATAACTGAGGGGTTACCAATTGTGATCAGGTAGCGTAATGCAATGTTTGATTCTAACGTTACATCATGCAGTGCCTCTATCTTTTTTCGATTAAGGTAACTGAACAGGCTCCCTACGATCCACAAACCACTACTATAGTTACATGATCGCTAGTTCTCAATTCTTTGGCTCGGACTAGCAGATTCTCGCAGGCCATCTGAGGGTCCGCTGACTGTTTTACAACTCTTAATATCTCATTATCTTCCACGACGTCAGTTAGACCGTCCGAGCAAAGGACAAGAGTTGAATCACCATTCCAGTAGCCTTGCGCGACATAAGGCTCCACATCGTCTTCGATCCCCAGCGCCATCCACAACCCGTGGCGAGCGTTATGCCTCCTGGCTTCCTCTTTCGTTATTTCTCCAGATTTGACCCAATCCGCAACGAACGTGTGATCTTCAGAGATTTGCTCAATCGTGCCATTCTTGATCCTGTATGCCCGACTATCCCCAACATTTGATAGTACCAAACGATTCCCGACTATTAACGCCACCACAACAGTAGTGCCCATATCGGCCCGCCACTCTGGATCGGCTTCAGCAGCCCTTGCAATAACTGAATTGGCGTTGAGAATAGACTGACTCAAAAGTGAAGCGGCGTTCTCCTGAGTAACAAGGTTTTTTGTCAGATACAGCGATATCTCTTCCGTTGCAATCGTGCTTGCGCATTTTCCGGACTGATGCGCTCCAAGTCCATCAGCAACCATGAAAAGACCAAGATTAGTGTCAACAAGAAAACTGTCCTCATTTTCTTTTTTCGATCCCCCCTGGTCACTAATAACACCAACCCTCAATTTCGCCTCCTTTTAAATAAATATTTGAACATCAACAAAAATTAATAAAATATCTTTGATAGGATCACGTCGTCAATATCTAATCGGCAATCAGTGAGTCGCGCAACTCAGACAAGGATCAAGCAAACGTATGCAACGCCCAACCAAGTATTCACCCTCCGGGGATATTTCGCCATCCTTTGTGTGATTTTGAACAACATCCGTTATCAGCAAGTTGATATAAGCGTTATTGAATTGCGTCGCAACGAGCAAATTCATTTTTTCTATCGATCCCCTGTTTACCAGATAACTATGCATCAGGACTCCTCGAGGCGCCTCAAGAACTCCTATGCCCTGGCCACTAACTTCTGTGTCAACGTCAGGACAATTTTCATCCGCAGATATTGACTGAACAACGGTTTCAATTTTCTTGGCGGCCCAGAATATTTCCAGAAGCCGGCAAACGTCGTATTTGTCAAGAGTTAGCGTGGTCCGATCTGCGACAAATTCGCTAAGTTTGAAAGCCGCCACTTCATCGTCACTTAGGAAACCCTCGTCCGAAAAACTCCTTGATAAAGGACCAACGAGCATTATGCCATCGGGGAAACCGAACTCTTTGAGATAAGGTGTTTTGGCCAGAGTCCACTCTGTGCTTATTTCCCCGACATGTTCCAGCATATCAGTCCTTGAGAATTCTGATCTTACTCCACCATTTCTGTCATAGACCACAAAGCGATCCTGTCCTGATTCTCCGTTATAAGTTACAAAGTTGACCTGTAGATCTTTGGGCAATTCGATTGATTCGCCGGGTTCGTAGGATTGGCCGAGTTTTATTATGAGATTTTTCGCTCTCTTTCTGGCCTCTATGGCCTGATCCAGTAACTCTTTCAAATCAGATTCTGTTGGTGGGGAAAGAAATCTGCCCAAACCAACTGTGACAGGGTGGATAGTCCTTTTGCCGAGTATCTGGACTATTCGCATTCCGCAGGACCTCAGCGCAAATGCATCTGCGCTGATCGCCGGCTGATTCTTCATCATTTCAAAAACACCGCCGGAAGCTCCGACAAGATCCGGCATGGCCAGAAAGAACTAACTAAGGGAGTGGCTACTGATCCATTCCCCCAGAACCATAATATCCCTGAGCGCCTGAACCGATTGCGGCGCAACAATCCCCAAAGCCTCCTCAACCGCCCTGACGCTTGCTACCTGATGAGCGACGCAGCAAAGTCCGCAAATTCTCGAGACAGCCGAGGGAACCTGACTTACAGCTTTTCCTTTCAAGAATCCTTCAAATCCCCTGAATTCCTGTACCAGAAATCGTGCCGATTTCAGCCTGTCTCCGTCCATTTCTATTTTTACGTTCGCGTTACCTTCAATGCGAGTAGCCTTTTGAAGTAGAATGGTTCTGCTCATCTTAACCTCCCCCCATCTTTGACAAAATTCCTGTCAAAGCTCATGGCGCCGAATCCCTTGTTTCGAAGCCGCCTAGCGACTGGTCTAACGGATTCCTGTGAGCTCAATACCCGTTGAGTAACACCCTTTGCGACAAGATCTTCGAAATAATCCCCTTGCGCCATTTTCCCGAGCGTCGCCTGAGACGGACCTCTACATCCCCAGCACGGCAATCCTCCGTTTGTGCACGGGGCGCCACAGCCACCCCTGGTTACAAATCCCAGACAAATGCATCCCTGGGAGACCAGGCACTGACTTTGGTCCGTTGACGTTCCGGGGTAAAAATCCAGC
>JAZDKD010000057.1:0-2064 GCA_043803345.1 Pseudomonadota bacterium | reverse complement strand
AGGAGGCGTATTGATGGTCATTCGTGAGATTTTGGGAATTCTTCGAGACGCTATGGTTATCGTGGCCAGTGTTATCGCCGGAATATGGGGGATCTATCGCTTTGTGAAGCTGAGGCAAGCAAAGAAGGCACTTAAAATTTCCCTAAGGTGCCAACTCAGTCGAATCGACCAAAGCACTTTGGTCTTCGTAGAGATTGAACTTAGTTGCACCGGCACCATTCCTATCTATGGGAAGACTCCTTCAAATCCAGATTGTATCCTATCGGTTTTTGCGATTCCCTCAATTAATGGTGATACTTCCTTCGCATCAAACGATAATCGACTTGAGAAATTGATAGAGCCCATTCAATATCTCCAAGTCTACGATAGCTATTTTCCTGAAAAGCCTATAATATTTGAGCCAGGTGTTCCAAGTGAAGTGAAAGGCTTTGCATTGTTTTCGACTCACTTCAGGGGACCTGTCTTGCTAATTGCTCGATTTGTTGATTCTGAGAACGTGCTCTGGGTAACACACGCTGTCACCGATACCAGATCTGAACAATTTGAGGAAAAAGTCCAGACTGAAGCATGACCGAACGGGGACATAGGTAACACTTTTGTATTAACCCATAGACACAAGGAGGTGTCTATGGGTTGGAAAGGAGTTACCGTTATGGCTTATCACTATAAGGAGCAGAAAAATGGCTGAATACAAACTAAGTTGGCAAAATACTACAAACCCCAGGACGCATTCCTATTTGTGCCATTTTTGTGGAAACAGGGTTGCCTCAGAAAAAGGCTGGTTTGCTGCTACTAACGTTTCAAATATTCAAGCATTTATCTTTATATGCCCAAGCTGTACTATGCCGACATTCTTTGGCACAGACGGCAAGCAAATTCCAGCGCCCCGTCTTGGAAATTCGGTAAATGGCATTACTGATAAGGGAGTTGAAGCGTTGTATAATGAGGCACGTGATTGCGCGATGGTCGGAGCAAATACCGCCGCTGTGCTTCTCGCTAGAAAGCTACTTATGAACGTTGCGGTTCAGCATGGGGCACAACCTGGAAAAACTTTTGTAGATTACGTTGATTATCTTTCTGACAATGGTTTTGTTCCTCCAAATGGCCGAACTTGGGTAGACCAAATACGGAAAAAGGGTAATGAAGCGACTCATGAAATTCCACAGACCACGCAGCAGGATGCGCGGCAAATTCTGACATTCGCAGAAATGTTGTTGAAATTCATTTATGAATTTCCATCAATGGTTAATCCTAAAGAGCCATAACAAATGCATCCAGCGGATGGCCTACAGCCGCCGCTGATGCTTCCGTTAGGTACAGGAAAATCGATGGCAAGAGTAAAGCAATCAAAGACTGAACTTGAGAACCAGCTTAGGGAACAGATTGGCTTTCTTAGCACGTCGTGCAGGTTGTACGATGATGGGCGGCGCGCTGAGGCAAAACGCCTGGCAGGCACCTTGAGGATTTTGCTGCACGAAACAAAGCAATCGAGATCGCTACTCGGCCAACTCCACTTGCGAGACATCTCATGGATGGATACCGCTGTCCCTTATGACCCCGAAAATCTGGTGAGTCACGTTGGGCTGGTTTCTATCCAATTTGATGAACCGTCTGGGCGGATTCCTTGGCTTATTCCGAAAGGAACGCCAGCTGGAGTGCTGAAGAAAAGCGAATTCAATAAGTGGTGGTCACACCCTGTAATCGTTGCTGTAGCCAGCACAGAAAAAAGATTCTTCTCGCGGCAAAACCTTATACTAAATGTGGCCGACACAGATGGCGGCGCACACGTTGATCCTGACCTCGACAAGGTCTATGTCGAGCTTTCAAGAAAGAATATTGTTGGATTCACCGCGATCAAAGGCGGGAAGAAGTACCCTATGCTCTACCCCGAGATGCCTTGTCTGCGGCAGATTGCTCATGAGGTGCTTTTAACCTTACAGAAGAAAGTACCAGACTATTTCAGTGAGCCATACGAGTCTGAGGTCAGGAAAGAACCATACGGCGTGAGTCTTGAGGATGGTTCTCAGTCAGAACCATCCTCGTTTGAGATCCATGTCAGGCCAA
>JAZDKD010000056.1:0-11431 GCA_043803345.1 Pseudomonadota bacterium | reverse complement strand
AGCGCTTGGCGCAGCGCATCATCGTCTGCTTTGGATACATCCCTTTTATGATGGCAATGGACGGGTTACGCGCCTCATGTCTCACGCATCTATTCAACGATGTGGTATAGGTAGTAGCCTTTGGTCGGTGTCAAGAGGACTGGCGCGCAATGTTGGAGAGTATAAAACCCTGCTCATGGCCGCCGATGAACCACGCAGCGGAGTCTTCGACGGACGGGGGACACTATCCACAGCTACTTTAATAAAGTTTTGTGAATTCTTCCTAACCATCTGTATCGACCAGATAGATTTCATGTCCTCATTGCTTGAACCGAGGGACCTTTTGCGCCGAATGCGCCTTCATATCGAAGAGGAAGTGGAGACAAGGAAGCTACCCAAAGGTTCATTCTTGGTTTTACGCGAAGCTTTGCTAACGGGGGAGGTTCCTCGCGGTCGCGTCGGAGAGATCACCGGATACGGTGAGCGCATGGCGCGAAACGTCGTGTCGGTCCTTCTTAAAAAGGGGTACTTAAAATCCGATACGACTCACAGTCCGATCATGCTCTCGTTTCCCATTGACGCAGTAGAACGATGGTTTCCAAGATTGTATCCAACAACATAGGACACAAACAAAAAAGCTTAGAACACGCAACATGTTATAGTTATCCTGTAAAGTTATTTCGGAATGGCCCAAGTTCTGATGTTTTTATCTTGCCTGTTGATGATCCGGATCCGTTCGATTGGGTTAAAATCTGGGGAATACGAGGGCAGAAACAGCGGCTCGAATTTTCTCTCAAGACTAAAAGATTTTGAGTATAGATATCATCTCAGCGTTATTTTCGGTGTAGATTTCACTGCGTCAACGTAAACATCATCCGGATCAGTTGATGTTGAGCTTGTTTATATGGATGCCGTTTGGGAATCTATTGTGTGGGGGGAATAGAACGCTCTTAGCATTATTCTCATGCGCTTCTCCTGGTCAGTGGAGACAGGCGTCCCTGCCTGTCATTCCTCAGTGGAACCAACTGGTTTAACAATTTGCGGCGCTGTTCAGCGTCGAGCAGGATTGCTTGGACTCAGGTTTTTCCAGAGGATAATTTTGGGACAACACTTCTATCGGTACACGCAACATTTTGCCGCGCGTCCGAATATCCGCCAGCGTGAGACATCTCCTGCAATTAAGAATATCGGAGACCCTGCCACTGCTTTTCCTGAGATGCTCCATCAGATCTTTACGGGACACCCCCAAATTTTGCATCTGAATCTTTATCGCTTCTATCGGGTGTGGCGCCTCAATAGGAAAGTGGATTTCCTCGTATGCGTTAACCAGTGTAATCAGGACTTCGAGTTCATCATCTTTTTTGGAACCTGGCTCAGCGTGAAAAATCTCTTCGATTCTCTTACAGGCGAGATCGTAATCTTGATCCGTTAGTATTGGTTTAATGTCCATTTTGAATTACTTCCCTGCTAGTAGTTCTTTACTGCATTAGGGGCCACTTCATCAATGGATCACCCATCTCGATCAAATTTATCTTTGGCAGCCGTTATTACTGCGTCATAAGAGGACGTGAGATTGACAATGGCTCCTCAGCAAAATATGCTACTATTTAGTTAAAACTGGAATCTTGCAAGGCTCATTGATACACGTATCCGATTTGTTTAGAGATGGTAGAAAAATTCCTGGATTCACTCACGTAAGGCAAGCAATTCATAAGGCGCAGATCATCCTGGATTGACTCATGTATTCATTCGAATCTGATTTCTTGGAAACACATCCTATCCCGCATTCACTCCTTAGGACAGTTCGTCTTTTAGGGGAATATCGTGGGAAGGAAGCTCTTTTTATGCAACAGACCCCCCAAGCCCTGGAATCATTGCGCCGGGTCGCTATCATCCAGAGCACTGAATCTTCAAACCGCATCGAGGGAATCGTGGCCCCGGCCGATCGAATCAAAAAACTCGTGGAGCATAAAACTACGCCGGAGAATCGTTCAGAACAGGAAATTGCCGGATATCGAGACGCTCTCGCAACAATTCACGCCAATTATCCCAACATGCCATTTACAACGAGCGTTGTTCTTCAACTCCATCGTGATCTTTATCAATTCTTGAGCCAACAGGGTGACCGATGGAAGATGACGGAAAATCAAATCCTTGAATCGCGGGCCGACGGAACCAAGGTCATCCGCTTCCAACCAATTCCAGCCTATCGGACACCCGACGCCATGGATCGGCTTCACACGCTTTTCAAGAATCAGTGGGAAAGAGGGGAAATTGATCCACTGCTTCTTATCCCAGCATACGTTCTCGACTTCTTGTGTATACACCCGTTTATCGACGGAAATGGAAGGATGGCGCGGTTGTTGACTTTGCTTCTCCTCTATCAGGCTGGTTTTCAAGTCGGTCGTTATATTAGCCTGGAACATTTGATTGAAAACCAGCGGGTGGGGTATTATGAAGCGCTCTATAAGTCTTCGCAGGGATGGCATGAGGGTGTACACACCTTGGTTCCATGGTGGGAATATTTTCTGGGCGTGATGCTCATGGGGGCCTATCATGAATTCGAACGCCGGACAGGAGAACTGACCACCGCCCACGGCGCCAAGACAGAATTGGTGCTTGGTGTCTTTCGAAAACTCCCTCAGGTGTTCCGCTATGCTGATCTGGCGCAAGCCTGCCCCAATGTGAGCCGCCCGACTATCAAGCGTGTCTTGAGCCAACTTCGGAAAGAAAGAAAAGTGGAGTGCGTAAAACCAGGCAGAGATGCCGTCTGGCGTAAAACACGGTCATAAACTCGTTAACGGCCTCGTAAGTAGGTGTTTTGATACGAGAAAAGCGTCAATGAGATCATGATACCGTTAATGGTATCATAAACGGATAGTATGGTTTGAAGTTCGTTTAGGAAGCGCTGAGGCGAGGAGATTTGGAAGAGGCTTCGAGGCATGGACAAATCTATATTCTGGCCCCCATAAATTCGCGAACAGACTTGCCCAGTCACGTCACGCCCTAGAACAGTCTCAAGTTGTGCCAGCAATACTTTCTGTCGCCATTTCCTGCCCGATCTGGTGTCATTTCGACCGTCAAGGGAGAAATCAATGCCGATGCGGGAATAGAAAACTTTTGCCGTTATTTCTCGATGCCGGATGGCGCACGATCTGGGGCTTTGGTCCATACAGGCTCATTGAACAGCTTTGGCGCTTTCCGCAACAGCGGTTGAATCAGACACCCGGGTCATAGAGCAGGTTTGTTCAAACCAACCCTGTTTGTTCAGTCGCTCCCAAGCTTTGTTAATATGATTCGGAACAAATATCTTACGCTTCCGACTATTCCAACCTTGCAATCCTCTTATGGCGGCATTTGGGTCGGTCATGGCCTCTTTCGATTCGTTCATTGCAATCCAATGAATCGAAGCCAACAACTCCATACCATAAGGGGTCTCGAAACCTTCTATAAGATTCGCTACGCGGTTCAGCCGATCTGTTACCGACATGTCATAAGACTCAAGGAAAGCCTGGGCAGTTTCTCTGGCATCGGGAAGAAGATGAATCTCCGCCCGTTGAGATCTGTCACCGTAACCAACAATATAGTGTCCCTCCATAATTTGAAGAACATGATTAAGGTTCTCGGCATACGGTCCATAAATATGTTTCACAAAGTTTAGACGTAGCGGTTCACCAGCGCATTGCAAAAAATAGGCTAATTTCTGAATCTCCAAGAGGGTTAGTGAGTAATCAGGAATCTGATAAAGATCCATGAGACGTATGAACAGGGCTCTACCAATGGTCATGTTGGGTTTTTTTGTCCTGACAGGCATTTCATGAACGTTGGGAGCGCCCGATGGTTCGTAGAGGATTACAGTTACATCCTGGGCGTCTACAAAAGCAGATTCTATAAAGGGGCCGACTACTTTCCATTCGAGACCACCGGCTCCGCATCCGAGTGGTGGAATGGCGATCGATTTTATCCCGAGCCTATGTGTTTCTTGCGCCAAATTTTCGAGCCCGGATTTAATATCCGCTAATCGAGATTTATTTTTCCAATGCAATTTTGTTGGAAAGTTAATGATGTATTTGGGGTTCGACAGAGAAGAAGTCGTATGAGTGAACATACGGCCCAAAACTACTTGTCCCGCCTTGCAGGCGACGCTATATTCTTTGAAATTTTCTGGAAACGCTCTTTTGAATTGAAGGGCTATGCCTTTACCCATCACACCAACACAATTTACAGTATTTACCAAGGCCTCTGCATCTGCTTCCAAAAGATTACCCTTCGTTCTCTGAATCATCATTGTCTCCATTTAGAAGTAACATAGAGGTCTTATATTCACGTCTAACTTGGTTCCAAATTCTCTGAGTATTATTTCAGCCGCATTCTTCGCTCGCTCAGTCATAACTGTCAATTCATGAATCAACTCCCAAGGGAACGAGGCGCAAAATAAAAAGGAACATAATCGTTAAGGGTCCCTCCCGGACCACAAGGCACAATGGCTTTCTTGCGACGCTCCATTATGCGAGGGTGTGCGATTTCAGAGGGCTGTTTTCCCTCTGCCAGTTTTGAGGTCGAATAGAAACAGCCAGAGCGCAAAATCGATCTCAGATTTTTTCCATCAAAGATTCTGTAGATTTTGGTAGGAATCCTGGTCATAATCCTATGCTTGAAAAGCCAGATCAACGACTAGCGAGTCTTAAAGCCTTTTCTTCACAACATTTTCTATATGAATAATGGTCTCAGGAGTCAAGTTATGTACGAGAACGGAATGGCGTTCAAAAATAAATCAATTTCTGAGATGGCTGAGTAACCGTGTTAACATTCTTTTAGCAAATACCGCCCGCCGTGGCTGAACCCGTAGTAAGGTTGTAAGAATCGCATGCATGTTCAACGATTTGTCATAAGAGCCTATCCACAGGATGATCATCCGAAATATTATTCCTGGCAAGCGGCGTCTATCGTTTTGTTTGTAGGGGCAAGCAACAGATACAAAGCCGAACAATTAGCTTTAGACGAATTGTCCAAGAGAAAATGGATCCCTGAGAAATTTCTCATAAGAGATACGCTCATTGAAGATTTGGTAACTGCTGAAGGTGGCGAGGTCCGGGATGCGTATAAGCGGGCCCAAAAAGGGGAGATATTTTGGCTTGAAGATTTGGAAGAAATTCCCTTTAGCACAAAACAAGAACTTTCGCCCATGTTAGGTCCTCGTTTGTCGGAAGAGTTTGTCGACAAGGTCATTCACGATGCGGGAGGGCACAGATTAACTAAAGAAGAAGCAGCAAATTTCAAAGAAAAAAATGCTGACTATATTTTAGAGGAATTTGTTGTAGAACTTAAAGACTTACAGGAGGAGGGGCTTGGTGTTTCGACAAGACAAATAAAAATCGCTAATATATTTTCAAAATATCCAACGGAAGGACCTGTTCAAAAAATTGATCCTTTTAACTTGTCGGAAAATGATTTTCGAGAATATTTGGAGATTGTGGGCGTACCTATTAAAAGGCGCTTACGGTCTGCTTTAAAACAAATAAAGAAAACAATTGAGAGGTTGGGCAAGGAAAAATACAAGGGTGCTATAATACTGCTAAACACAGGATATTCTACTATTCCGCCTGACTTTCTATCGTTTTTAGGCAAAAAATATACAAAAAAAGATACTAGTTCTATTTTAGAGGTAATCACAGTTAGTTGTTGGACTATCACAAATGGATTTGACACTTCGGTAAACTTCGATTTCTCTCCGCATGAGCCAGAGAATAAGACAATAAGCAAACTAAAGGAATCCTTTTGGAAAAACATCGATATCCTAATGACCGAATGGGCAAGAAACGGATTTCCGACTCCACAGCAGTTTCAACAACCAATGAAACCGGTTTCATTCAGGAAAAATGAACGTGTTTTCACCTTTGGAGTACCAAAGATTGAATCAACTCTAAAAAAACCCCCCAAGTGAAGGTTCATTAACTGTAAGATTCTGTTGCAATTCGGTTGATGAAGAATGCTTTGATGCTCCCCAAGCCTTAACAAGCCATGAAGGGCAATACACCGAAACTTGGTGAACGTGAAAATTACAGATAATTATATGGGTTGCACTCGATTCTGCGCTCGGAGCACGCTCAAAAAATATGAACTATGACAGTAAGTTAAAAATTGTATCTTTTGGACTAATATCTTTGTGCTTTTGATTCAGGATTGAAAATAAACGCCAATTCACTAGATGTTCGTCTGCAGTTAGATAGGAGTCTTCCTGTCTCGTATTTGTCCGCACACACCTAATGATTCGAAAGAACCCCTGCTGAAACTCCTGCCGCCATCAATAAATGAAAAGATTTATTTTTCATTTGTCCTTATTTGACACATGTCCGAATTAGAATGGGGTATCAACGCCTATTTGTTGGCCGAAAAACGCGTTTGGAGAGGCCCTTATGAGCAAGAAAAAAAATGTCAACTTCAGGATCATTGATATATATTCATTTATATCTAGTCGGAGGAAACAAGATCTTAAGTAATGTTAGAGGAGGGGTCATGCCGAAACGGAGGCTGGAAAGAATCAATTGGGACAAATTGGAACGAGTAGCTATTTACGGGTCTCTAATCATGTTCGTGCTATGGCAGAGCTTATCGATAATGGTTCCTGCCATAGAAAAATTTTTTCCGCAGCAATCCCCGCTGATACTCTTGGCGACTGCCTTCCTCATAGCGATTCACTACCTGATAAAGATTATCGAGACAACAAGAGAGGTGGAAGGGTTTGTTACGCACACAACCTTCACCAAGGCATTCAATCAAATGGTCAGTAATGAAACGCACATCTCACGGCTCTCAATTGTGGCGTACACCTCCGCTACATGGTTGAGCATGTCCGTCTTTCCGACTTCACGATAGGCAAGCTGCGACTTCTATTATTTTATGATCAGGAGTTCCTGCTAAAGAATGTGCATGAGGACCCCTCTGCGAGTAGGTTCAGAATAGAAAAAATGACCGCCTCTTGGAAGCAACTTGTTACAGATAAGAGGATCAAAACTCTGGAGATCCGTCGTATTGGAATGGCTCCTCTGATCTACTTTTGCATCATCAATTATGAGAAGGGGATGTTCGGATACTTTTGGCCACGCCATGGAATTAGTGGTCTTGAGCCGCAGCAGACAGCGCTTGTTTACTCCAAGTCGGAGTATTTCAAAGGCATGATTAGAGATAGCAAGCAATGGTTTGATTCAATGTGGGATGTCGCAGACAAAGTAGCGTAGAACTGCGATGGCAAAGATAGTCATTAGCAGTGGTGAATGACTGTCCTGAGTGAAATAAGCGTTGAGTGGGCCGAGGAACGTCGTGGGCGTTAGCGTCATAATACCTTCTTATAATCGCTCGTCGATGTTACGAAAGACTCTCTGCGGCCTGATCTGCCAAAAAGGGTATTCGGGCCCACTAGAAGTTATCATTGTTGATAATGGAAGTGGTGAAGATACATTTGCGAGGATCGCGGACCTGAGGGTGCTCCTTCCGATCCGTATGCTAAAAAGAGAACTCGTTGGCACCCATTTCAGACCAGGCTCTGCTCGCAACCTTGGAGCAATTCAGGCTCAGTACAATCAACTTCTGTTTCTTGATTCGGACTGCGTGCCTTCAGAGTACCTTGTGTATTTCCACGTCAAGGAGCTTCGGTCTGGGAGGCGCGTTGTTACGATTGGACACCGTGTTTTTGTTGACGACTCTATCTGCCCTGAGAGCATCATACTGACTGGAAGCGACCTGATATCATATCTCAGTCCTGTTGCGAGCGCTTCCAATTACCTTGAAGTTATAGATAGGCGAATTCCTGAGCTAAACATGATAGCTCGTCATCCCGCCCCATATAACTGCCTTCACGGGTGCAATGTCGGTTTACGGAAAGAAGATTTTTTCGAAGCTGGTATGTTCGACTTGTCATTCGACGGCCACTGGGGTTACGAAGATATTGAGCTTGGCTACAGACTCTATAGGATGGGGATTCGGTTTGTGTACCTACCGGAAGCAGTCGTTTATCATCTTGAAGGAGAAGGACTATCTCTTGCTGAGCGGCTCACTGGGCGAGTGAGAAATTATGCTTTAGCGTGCAAGAAGATACCGCACTATGATTCCTTCAGGAAAGACCTCGGACGATAGGCATAGGCATCAGGCATACGAAATGATGATTGATTACTCTCAGATAGCCAAGACATATGATCAGGCATCCTTTAGGGCCGTTAAGGAAGTTGACCCAATCTTGTTGGTAATAGCTAAGGAGCGCTCACACGTTCGCGTCTTGGACTTGGCTTGTGGGACGGGGAATTATATCAGAGCTCAGAGACAGTTTATTCACAATGCACGGTTCGTTGGCTTGGACAGTTCCTTTTCTATGATTTCACATGCGAAGATGAAGGGCTTGACAGAGTTGGCTGTGGCTAATGCGGATCTAGGCTTACCGTTTGCCGATGGCTCCATGGATTATGTGGTGTGTAGGTTCGGCTTTCATCATTTCACGAACAAGTTCTGCGTCCTAAAGGAGATATGGCGATGCCTGCGAAGGGGCGGTGTTCTCCATATGTTGGATGTAGATCCTCATAGGAATAAGAATTGGTGGGTATACTGCCTGTTCCCGGAACTCGCTGCGGAGGACCGTAGACGTTTTTGGGAATCATCACGGCTACTCACGTGCCTCAGGGATATTGGCTTCGAAGCATACTGTCGTATCGAAACAGGACCTGAAATCATGACGAAAAATACTTTGCTGCAGCGACTCCGAATACGAGATACCTCCCAGCTTCACATGATCGATCAGAAATCGTATGAAAGTGAACTCCGTGGAGTGGAATGCTGGCCCGAAAACATGTGCCTTGAAGGTGACTACGCGTTTCTGTCTGTGACCGGCAAAAAGACTCTGACAAATATAGGCCAACAGGCTCAAGGTGCAGGGGGTCCTAGGCCTGCCGGTCGTGCCTCAACACAAAATCGCCGGTAAACTAGTCCAGAGTGGGAATCCGCCAACAACCATAGAGCAACAGATGAGAAAACTCTACATTGAATCTGGTACACTCTGGAATACATTCTATAAAACCTTGGATCGTTTTCGTACGGCCTTCAACAGTGCCATACAGGCGACAGGTATCGCTCTCCATCGACGGACCTACACGACCAACAGCAGGCGATGAGGCTGGATTGACTAGAGACGGTTCATCGGCAGGGCCTCAGCCGATTGACTTGAAATGGTGGAATTGGAGAACAGAAGCAACTACAGAGGAAGTCATAGTGACTGAAGACAAGTGATTAAGGATGGCATTGGCGAAACCAGATAGACTGATGATAGCTAGTGGAGTTCACTGAAGGACATTACCCACTCCCTATGTCTATGTGGCTATGACGAAAGTCACGTTTGCGCCGTCCACACGGGACTCGGCCTGAGATGGCTCTAATAAACAATATCATCCTGAAACAATAGGAAAACAAATGGATCGTAAGAGGACAGAGAAAATACTGTAACGACCTTCAACCTCCAACCGTACTCCGTTATAAACCCGGCTTTGAGACGAGAAATAGATTTTGTATAATATTTCTCTATCTCGACATCCAGGTCGAAGAAAACATGACCAATATCCTCAGCCAGTTTCTTGCCGATGCTGCTTTTTCCTACACACGCGACTCCCGTCAAGAGAATTTGCATCGTAGGCCTCGTAAGAGTATGGAGATCTTTCAAAGTGGCAGAGTAGCGGCGGCCCATCGGTCGAGTCAAGAAGGAAGAGGCGCTAAAATCCACCAAATGATTTTAGCACAGACTGTGCGTCGGTTATTGCACGGTCATCTGAGTGGCTACAGTGATTTCATTGGAGACTACAGAATCTGTCGCCGCATATTCCGCATCTATAGCGCTATTTCCGCGCGGATGTGATCCAGGTAAGGAAGTATTAGAAGCAAAATCAAAGACGCGTGGTGTTGACCAGGGACGGGGGATTTGATGTGACGGGAAGAAGAGACGAATGTAATGCTTCTCCCCATTACGTTCGCCGCTCCTTTTGTTTTGATTGGCTCAGAGCAGCTCTTGCACTTAAGCCAGTGTCCATTTTTTATCAGACCTTTAATCTTCCTTTTCGATTAGCGACTGACGATACGACGCAAGACAATTCAAATTCTAAACAGACCGGCCAATCCTTTCATGATAAAATATTCTGAGATAGGTTGTGACAAAGAAAGTTATGATCATGAAAATTAAGATTAACATTGGAAAGATGTCTATGATGGTTGATTTGAATGATAGCACCACAGCCCGGAAGATATTCGAGGTATTGCCGTTGACAACGTCTTTTAATACCTGGGGCCATGAAATTTATTTCTCTATTCCTGTCAATTCTCCATTGGACGAGACATCCTAGGATGTCGTAGAAATCGGAGACTTGGGATACTGGCCGCCGGGGTCCGCATTTTGCATCTTTTTCGGGATGACCCCGATGAGTAGTTCGGGTAAAATCGTGCCCGCGTCTGCCGTCAATGTCATCGGAAAAATTCTCGGTGATCCGCAAGATTTTAAGATGGTCATGTTCGCGTCTCCATTTGCGGAGCAAACTTCTGTTTATACTGTTTTAAGGTTAACTCGCTTTCTGATTTTGCTTCCACATAACACTCCGCGGGTAATCTTGCTTAATATCTCTCTCTTCAATGGCTTCCGAATAATGCGCACATATTTTTCCTGTTTGATGTCGTCTGATTCCGTCTGATGTTACTGTTTTTTAACAAGCGTTTGCAATCACCTGTGCTTTTTGCTACCCAAGATTCGGCAATCTTTTCACGCTGTCCGTTAGAACCCGTACTTTTCATATCGGCGACGGAAAGCCTCCTCCGTCCCTTCCATGATTTCTTCAACAGCCAACTTCACGCCATGACAATCCAATGAACCCACGGAAGGTCTTCCTCCGATTTCCATCTGATGGCCTCGCTGATTTCGCACTTGCAATGCCACTATAAGCTCAGCATCACCATTTACCGGAATATTTGCATTATGAGATATCACTATTATTTGGCGTCTTTCTTTTATTCCACGAATTAAGGGGACGAGTTCTCGATATACAAACTCATTGTCCAAATCCTCCTCAGGCTGATCAATGATAATCGGCGTGCTGTCTTGGACGAGCAAAAGTGCTAAAACAGCGGTACATCGCTGTCCTACCGAAAGTTCTGGGCCATCCAATTCACCTACCACTGAGCCATCTTGACGATATAGGCTCACGACAATGCTATCCGGTGTTCTCCATAGCCTCAATTCATCGAGGGCGCTGAGAGGTAACCAATTGACAATCAACGAGGTTCTTCGGTCATCTGTATCCCACGGACAATCTTCAGGTTTTTCTTTCTTTTGAAGGCAAGAAACCCATCTATATAGAGCGTCGGTCGGTGACTCTGAGTTTCTACTGGCGGATTCAAAAACAGCTCCCATAAAATAATCCCAATCGTCTTC
>JAZDKD010000055.1:0-2189 GCA_043803345.1 Pseudomonadota bacterium | reverse complement strand
GATCGCCATGATGTGAACACCCGCCACGCCCTGAATCTCTCTTACCTGCTGAATGGTTTCAACTGCGATCTTTATTCCTTCTTCGGCCTGTTTATCTTTTGGGACTCCTGCCATCCTGTTAATAAGCTCTTCTGGAATATCCATTCCGGCGACTTTCGTAGCCATGTATCTACCCATGCCGACACTCTTAATCGGAGTCACGCCAGCCAGAATGTACAATTTGTCAGTTAATCCTACATCTCTGGCCTGAGACATGAATTTTCTGAATCTTTCCATGTTGTAGATACACTGGGTTTGAATAAAGTCCGCTCCTGCAGATGATTTTTTGCCCAGCCTTACAACTCGCCAATCGACGGGATCAGCGAAAGGGTTTTCAGCTGCTCCGATAAAAAACTTCGGGTTCCCCTGAATCAATTCTCCACCAATAATCACGCCGGAATCCCTCATATCTCTGACTGTGTGGAGAAGTTGTACGGAATCCAGGTCAAAAACGCCTACAGCCTCTTTCTGGTTACCGAACGTCTGGTGATCGCCCGTCAGGCAAAGCACATTTCTTATTCCCAGCGCATAGGCCCCAAAGAGGTCACTTTGAAGCGCAATTCTGTTACGATCTCTTGTCACCATTTGAAGTATTGGTTCGTGTCCGATGCCCTTCAGCAAAGAGCACGCCGCCAAGGACGACATCCTTACTATCGCCGTCTGGTTATCCGTCACATTAACCGCGTCTACCCAGCCGAGAAGAGATTTGCCCTTTTTTATCAAAATGTCGCAATCAGAACCTTTCGGTGGTCCACATTCGGCCGTAACGGCAAATCTTCCTTCTGCAAGCGCCTTTTCAAGTAAACTTTCAGTTTTCACGGTTTTTGATCCTCCCTGATTATACGACGGGGTCCCCCTGAGTGTGATGTAGACCAGTTCACAGGCGGAACGTACTCAGCGAGTCGGTCGATCTCGCCAATCGCAGTGAGGCGCCTGATAATAAGGTCCCAGCCACAAGGAGTCTCTGGATCAATTTCGCAACGTCCTCCAATTGATCCACCGCAGGGGCCGTTCATAAGTTTTTTCGAACAACGAGCCACAGGACACACTGCCCCAAAATATCCGAGTTTGCACTGTCCACACCCGAGGCAGTTTTCCGTCCATACGCCCCTCATTTCAGTCTCACCAATAAAAAGAGTGTTTAGCGCCGGAATAACGGGCTTGTCCTGATAGACCCTGGCAAGCGCCTGAACCCCCGCCCCACAACCAAGAGAAAGTATGGCCTCGTGATCAGGGACCTGTTCAGCTATTACATTAATGAAGTCGTCGACACACTGCCTGTCTATACATGCTTCAGTGATAATTTTTTGGCTGCCTTCTTTACGATACGAAAGCTTTAACGCTGCTGCGAGAAGTTGAGTTTCTCTACTACCGCCGGCAGCGCATTCCGCCACACATGAATCACATCCGACAACCAATACGGAATTATAACGGTCAATCATTTTTCTTATTTCATAAAATTCTTTCAGTTCAGCGACAATCACGGATTTCCTCCTCGGTCGATGCCTCTCCCGCTCCAAAGACAAAACAAATTGAGCGAAACCTCCTCAATCGTCTCAATTCTTTACGTTAGAGGCCACTAGAATCTAGCCGATTGTAATTATCTAAAGTTGTTCTGTAACTCCAATTGCTTCAAAAGAGTCGAGTTTTGTCGTAAAATCTCTTAATGTAGACTCCAAAGCTTGCTTACTGACAGGCCAGAGCCGCACAAACTCAATCCTCTCGGGCTCAATTCCCAGTTTGTCGAGCCAATGGCGGGCATAGTCGATCCTCTTTCGGGACCTCATGGAACCCTCCAGGTATTGACAAGCCCGTTCGGCGCACGCCAAAACTATAACGCCCTGCGCTCCGGACGCCAGTGTCTTCAACAGAAAATGAGCTTCAATTTTTCCTGAGCAGGGTATAGTAATCAGACTCAGGTTGGGCCAGGATTTCAAGAAATGCCTCTGGCTACCGTCGGGAAAGAGACGCAAGTTACGGCAATGAAAAACCACAATTTTGTTGTCACATGATTTCATCGTCACTCTGATCTAGCTTTAGTTTAATGCGCGACTTTTAATAATGCCACGACTAGACCCACAATTTCAAGCAAATTTAATTAGCCTTAGAAATCCACGTCCTCTGGACGTGGTCAGAGTCTGAAGGCTATG
>JAZDKD010000054.1:0-2968 GCA_043803345.1 Pseudomonadota bacterium | reverse complement strand
GACGGGGCTTTCCTTGGGGAAACAGCTAAACGAGGCATTGCGCTGCCTCCGCTGTCGTAAGGGTCTTCTCTCCTTGTTATCGATCCCACTGATAAACAAATAGCAGCCGTTCCGGGGGAAATGAGACGGTGCTCAGGATTTAATAGATGGTCCCTTGCAGACTCCCGCATCTCTTCCCTTGAATTCCCATCAGGAATTTGGGGATTAGAGACATTCCCAGCACTAATCACGATAATGATATCCAATTCACGTGCCAGATTATCCAGCATTTCAGCCCAAGGGAATTGTCTGCCTCCGGCATAGATTCTGTCGATGTCACCGATTGACAAATTGAAGATCCGACACGCACGTTCCCGATAGAAATAGCGTATCGCTTCTTCCAATACTGATTCGGGACGGATCTCTTCGGGAAAAACAGGGGTATTGAGAAATGGGTCATTTTTCAGAACCTTTGCGCTGCAGATACGGACTTTTGGCTCCCACTGCTGTTTGACTATTGCACGGGCTACATCACCATAAACAGTAATACCTGCTACCCCGGTTCCGTGACCGTTAAAATCGGCCTCACTTTCTTCTCCGCTCCCGAAATCATTTTCCTCCAACACCACGCCGTTCCGCATAAGAGGATGGCCTGAAAAAACCCCTGAATCCAACACGCATGCCAAAGGCACATCTTCACCGCCCAAGGTGGGTTCAATATCCGGTGGACCGCTAAAAATATCAAACGCTTCTTCAGGCACAGGTTCAACCGGAAGGTCAATTGTAGACACAAAATCAAGCTGTAGTAACTGTCCAAGCATTTGAGCGTTTATTTCCGCCTTGCCAAGAAGCAGGCTTGGAATACGAAATAGATCACTTACGAGGCGACCGCCAGTTGTATTCAATACGGCGCGGATTATCTCCTCGGTTTCGCGATAACCCTCCATTGTGCCATCATACCACAGGTCCAGATCAACAAAGAATAAATCCTTATCTGGTGTCCCTTTACGTTTTAGCCTCGGGCCTTTCCGATCCTCCGGGCCAAGTCGGGAAACTCGATTCAAGGCGTCAAACAAATCCCTTCGCTGTGGATAGGTGAGCATTACTCTTTCTTGGCTCTCGCCCCGATATAACTCCAACTCCTTCTCAAACGCTTCCAGAGACTCAGTTGTGGGAAACTGAACGAGCAAGCGGTATCGATCAACACCTTCAAATTTATCTTGTAATTCCTCGACAACTGCAATCCCAAAAATTCTGATCAGCAATTCACGCTGGTTAACATTTAAGACCTCAAACTCAAGAACCCTCAAGCGGTCGGGTGAAGTCCCCAATCGCTCACGTGTTTCTGCAATATCCTGGATGCTTTGTTCTATCTCTCTGCTAATTTCATCTCCATGAGCAGGACGGTCCTCTCTTGGCTGCACCCGCGGCGCGCCAGGGAATGCACGGCCGCGTAAAGGCCTTTCAATCTCTTCTCTCTGAAATGGTATATGGGGAAGTCGTTCCTGATCGGCCATCTTCTATTCCATATCCACTTTGGGGGTAACTCCTTGAGAGACGTGATTCAGTATCTTTTTTCGATACTTTTGGTGTTGAATAGCCTGCGCAATATCTTTTTCCTGGCAAATCCTTTTCCCTGCCAGGACGCAACCCTTCAAAATGTCAACACAAACTCGTTCCACCTCTGCATGGGACATATTCAATAGTTCTTTGGCTCTTCGGGAAAACAGATCGTTGGCGACACCCAAATGCGATAAATGTCGATGCATCAAATCAATGATTTGTTGTAAATCAGGCTTCTCGAATCGAAGGACTTCATCAAAACGTCTCCAAAGGGCATAATCAAGTGACTGTTCAAAATTTGTCGCCGCTATTATTAATGATTTTCCTGTGAAATTATCCAGTAATTGAAGGAACGAGTTGACAACCCTCTTAATTTCGCCATGTTCAGAGATATCATCTCTGGACCTTCCTATGGCATCAAATTCGTCAAAAAATAACACCCACGTACCGTTTGACGCATAGTCAAAAACCTTTCGGATATTAGCGGATGTCTCACCGAGTAAGGAAGAAACAACCGAATCAAATCGTACATACAAAATAGGCAAGCCAAGTTCGCCTGCAATTGACTCTGCTGTAACAGTCTTGCCACATCCGGGAGGGCCGCAAAACAGTAACTTGTGATTTGGTATAAGGCCATTCGCCTGCAAAACATCCCATTCCCTGAACTCCCGGATAGTGCTTTTTAGGGCGGAGAGCTGCTGATCAGTGAGAACCAGGTCCCGCAAATATCGGTCAGATTGCTTTATTTCAAGGAGCGGTATTTTTCTGTCAGGATCACGAGGTGGGGGTTGGTAAAGTGAAGGCTGTGTGGGTGCTTGTTTTATGAGGCCATTATTTAGGATCCGGCTGAGTTCCTCTGCCAGAATGCCATGGTTCTTTTTTCGTTCCTGTTCGATGATAGCATGTGCGGCATCCAGGAAGCCGGATGGATCGTTCGCCTTGAATCCACGAAATAGTCTTTTTATCAGGTCTGCACGAGCCATAAGGCAATTGAACTGAACAATATAAGGTTAAATTATGCTTGAAATCGGAAAGATGTCACTCTTTTTAATACAAAATCCCCCTTCAGGTCAAGAGCAAATAAAGATTTGCGTTTGAATGGAATGGAAGACGAACCTGGTATCGCGGCCAAAAGCATCCACTGGAAACAAAAGAAGGACAACAGCCTTTTTTGTGAGCATATTGCGTGATCTATGGGACGTTGTTGACTTTGATGAATTAGTCCCCATTTGCTTTTTTAAGGCCTTGGATATGGCAGAGGTGGTTTTCAGAAACCCTGGATGAAATCTCTTCGATTGTTTCAGATCCACCGAGGTCATGAAGGGCCTGAAGCAATGGGTTCAGGAGTTCGTTGTATTTAGGCAAATGGTCATGTTTTGCCATGTGAGGTCCCGTTTTTAGATGTCAAGCGTTGACGTAGACCGTC
>JAZDKD010000053.1:0-3411 GCA_043803345.1 Pseudomonadota bacterium | reverse complement strand
GACATCGATCGACTTGGGCTGGGTTTCACAAGAAGATCGAATACGGTTGATTGAAGAGCTGCAGGCCCACGGGAGCGTCAGAGGGATGGACCTCAAGCTCCGCACCAAGGACAAAAGAACGATTCACTGCATTTATGACGGCGAATTTATACAAACCAAGAACGGCCGGATGCTTTTGTCTATTGCCCAAGACGTTACGGAACGAAAGCGTTTGGAAGAAGAACGACTAGAAATGGAACGAAAGCTTCTCCATGCCCAGAAACTCGAGAGTCTCGGCATTATGGCCGGCGGCATCGCACATGATTTCAACAATCAATTAGCGGTAGTCCTGGGCAACCTGGAACTAGGGCTTATGGATCTCCCCCCGAACTCCGAGGCAAAAGCAAGTATAATGAACGCCATCGGGGCGGCCAAACGATCAGCGGAACTAGCCAACCAGATGCGGACCTACACGGGCGATACCTTTTACTACCCTGTAGACCTGGATCTAAACGAGTTGTTGAACAAAAACCGTGACCTTCTGAAATCAGGTGTTTCCAAACATGTTACTTTCAACTGGGAGACCAACAGTCCAGGCCCGTTGATCAAGGGAGATCCGGATCAAATACAGCGTATAATTCTCAATCTGGTCGTCAACGCCTCCGAGGCAACGGGCGATGAGGACGGCGATGTGACGATTAGGACCGGAGTCATGGATTGCGATGAGGTTTATCTGAGACATAGCCGACTGCAAGAGAAGCCTGGGCCCGGCCGGTTTGTCTTTTTGGAGGTTTCGGACACTGGTAGTGGAATGGATTCGGAGACTCAGTATAAACTCTTTGATCCATTCTTCTCAACAAAATTCTGGGGTCGAGGACTTGGACTGGCTGAAGTCGCGGGGATAGTAAAGGGGCATCAGGGGGCCATAATGCTAGACAGCGAGGTTGGTATGGGCGCTAAAATCCGGATCCTGTTTCCTGCGGCGGGTACACCGAAGATGTAGTCGCTCAGGGCTTTGCCCTATTCGATGCCTGCCGGTATTTTCAAAAACATTAATGGACTGTTATTGGGCGCCGGTTCAATTACATAAGCTGCTCAAAAATAGCAAAGAACCAGAAACAATCAAAGAATGGCCATGTCAGCAAGTAAAGAAGCGATAGAGAAATACCTCAATCACAAGGAGCGGTTCGTTATCGTCTATCAGAAGGTTCGGAAACATCTTCCAAGAGTGCTGGATTCGGTGGTCAATAATGCGATTGAGGCGGCGCTGAGGTAGTAAAAGAGAGTGTAATACTGAGAAGTTTCATCTCAACCAGGGGAGGCCGCCCTCCCCTAGCCTGCAATCCCAACCACTGCCCCTGATTTCCCGTCCGTGATCAAGAATTCCGTTATTGGCTATCAGCAATTTATCTCCCGGTCCATAGGGGCTTTTACGTCGAAAATAGCCTGGCCAGACAACAAGACCCGGCCAGACATTTCTATCACTTGTTCATCCGTTCCGAACTGACCGATGTGTTGAAAATCGGGGCAGTCCAATTTGCAAAGCATTCCCCTCATGGCAATCAAATCAACCTGAATACACGTTTTCATTTTTTGTCTCCTAACCGGATTAATGATTTGATGGACTCAATTTTGGATTCCTTGAATGCGGGTGTCAACGCCTCATTGGAAAACCTCACAAGAGGGATAATTCAGGTAGTTTCATGATGTTGGGGCAATCAAAGGTTGGAAATCAGCTCTAGGGCAGTTCAGCATCACGTTTGAGTACAGATAGAACCACCGTCCTTGGGGCTTCATTAAAGGTTTCTGAGCGATTTCTTATCATCTCGATCATTTTCTCAAGGCTTACCGGCAATTTGATAGCCTTCTCCGGGCACAGACAAAAACAGTTGAGGCAATCGAAACATGAACCACCGAACCTCGGCTCTGGATCAAGCACTATCGCTCCTGCCGGGCATTCGCTAGCGCAGACACCGCATAGGGAACAGAGTTCCTTATCCAGCGTTTTCGGTGTGACAGGCATGGGGGCGCTGAGTTTCTTCTTCATTTCGGCGGCCAGTTCCAGATTCGGATAGTCCAGGGCCTGCAGATCGAGGCTTCGTCGATCCCCCGAGTCTATCGCCTCCACCACAAGCATTGCCATGCCCTTGACCGCCCCCTCATCCTCCTCGTTGGGGTGCCCAGCGCCCAGCGGATTATCGATATTGCGCATAATCGAATGCGACGATATTACCCTTGCCGCCGCCGGTATCAGGAACCCTTTTTCCAGCAGGGCCTGCGCCATCTGGTATAGCGCTATACCACTGGCCGCCCCACCCCACGTGCAATAAGGAACGGCAAAAGACTGAGGCGCAGAGTTGAGACTCCCGATCAACGACATTACCGGAGCTGCCGCCAGGTCCCTTAAAACTGGAGTCCCGATGAAAAGGCAAAACGGATCGCCTCCTGTGAAATTCTCTATTGTGGCGAGGCTATTTCGCTCCCTGCCCAAATCTGTCAGGATGAAATCCCTGCCTAGTTCTTCCAGTGTTTCCCTTATTGCCCACCCTATTTTTCTGGTGGAGCCTGCCGGTGACGAAAAAGCTATTACATATTTCATGGGAAACCTTTCGATAGAGTGATGAGTGATGTTAGTGGGTAAATGAGGGCAAGGTCAAGGCATGTTTAGAGTTTGAGATGAAAAGACCGGCCCGTTTTGTTTTTGTTCACCAAAGAGTTACGGCGCAGATACCGAGGGCTTCTGAGTTGCTGATCAACACAGCGATTGAGGCTGCGGTCAGGTTTTACAAGAGGAGGGGCTATCTGAAGGTAGAGGGATTGGGGGAGACAGCCCTCCCCTGTTTTAGAACCTTCCCACTTTGCCTCCAAGTTCATTGACTGGTCTGTATCAAGAAACGTCTGGCCCGACATTTCAACCTGAGCAGTCAGCGCTGTCAATTCATCGTCAGCTCCATACACTCCAGGATAACGAAAATCCTGATAGTTCGTCTTGCAAAAAGCTTGTCGTATGGCTTTTAGTTCAACTTCGGTGTACGATTTCAATTTGGCCTCCTAATCGGATTAATGATTTAATGGAAGCGATTTTGAATTGGTGGAAGGCGGGTGTCAACGCCTCAATGGAAAACCTATTTACCTAGTTATTTCAGGATTTTGAATCATGCCGTGGCGTGTTTATCTGCTTCGATGTTCTGACAACAGTCTTTACTGTGGCGCGACGACTGACATTGAACGGAGATTGGCTGAGCACAACGGCGGAGTGGGCGCACGTTACACGAGGTCAATGCTTCCAGTGAGGCTGGCCTGGCAGTCGCGCGAATTGAGCAAATCAGAAGCATTCCGGGAAGAATACCGAATCAAGCGATTGAGCAAGGTTATGAAAGAGGGAATCATTGATGCCGGCGGCAATAAGAAAAAAAGCCCTGGCGAAGAACA
>JAZDKD010000052.1:0-3741 GCA_043803345.1 Pseudomonadota bacterium | reverse complement strand
ACAATGTTGTGGATCGAGTGGGAATTGGAAAGCGAGTTGTCGCTCCTTTTAGTAACAAATTTCGAGCAGGGTTCGTGGTTGGACTCGATCCAAGGCCTCCTGCTAACTTAGAGATCAAGGAACTTAGCGATATCCCGGATGAAGACTCCTGTTTTGATGAACCGTGGTGGCAATTCATAATATGGACATCCAATTATTATATGACACCAATCGGCTTGGCGCTAAAGACGGCTATTCCTTCGGGATTCGAGAGAAAATCCGAGCGGTGGGCCAAGTTTTCGACTGAAGGCCGAATTTGGCTCGAGGGACTAAAAGCTCCAGATCGTGAACAATTCAATCTTAAGCTTCCCAAGGATGGTTCTGTCTCGTACAAAAAACTTGTCGTCTGGATAGGTAAGAAGCTGTTAGAAGAAGGGATTCGGCTGGGTTTCCTGAATATCGAGGAGCGAATCGCCCAAATTAGGAGTGTTAAACACCCAGACTACAAAACTTTGCGAGACCCTTTTCCTCGGAGCGAAAATATAGCTGATCATGCGCCTCAATTGACTTCAGATCAACAATCGGCCTCGCAAACGATCATTGAATCAATAAATCGAGGGGGGTTTACTCCGCACTTGCTTTTCGGTGTTACAGGTTCAGGAAAAACTGAAGTTTATTTAAAAAGCATAGACGCCGTAATTGGAAGTGGTCGCCGGGCACTCATGCTGGTTCCCGAAATAGGACTAACTCCCCAATCCGCCGAGCTTGTTCTGAGGAGATTCGGAGACAATATTTCGCTTTTTCATAGCGGGATCACGGAAGCTCAGAAAGCCCTTGAATGGAGAAAAATCATGAGAGGAGATACCAAAGTTGTCGTGGCTACACGTTCAGGTATCTTCACACCTATACCAGACCTCGGCTTGATCGTTGTGGACGAAGAGCACGACTCCTCTTACAAACAAGAGGACGGATGTCCTTATAACGCAAGAGATCTAGCCTTAGCAAGAGGTAAATTGACCGGAATTTGCGTTGTTCTGGGCAGCGCTACTCCCTCTTTTGAAACTTTTGTGAACGCCGAGAAAGGAAAAATAAATCGCATAGATATCTCAACAAGATACCACGGAGAGGCTCTGCCGACAGTTAGTTTGGTCGATCTAAAACTCAGTGGAAAAGCAAAAAACACATCCAAGAGTTTTCTCACTGAGCCACTCGTTAGAGCCATTAAGGAAACACTGGACGAAAAGAAACAGACTGTTCTTTTTCTTAATAGACGAGGCTTTGACACTTTCGCTCAATGTCAAGAATGCGGACAGGTGTTCCGATGCCCCAACTGTGATGTCAGCCTCACACACCACAAGAACGTTCACAGCCTCAAATGCCATTTATGCGGTTTCGCACAATCCGCTCCTCCTTTGTGCCCCAAATGCTACAGTTCAAGACTCTATTTTTCCGGAATTGGAACTCAAAAAGTCGAAGAAGAACTCAGTAAACTGTTTCCCCTAGCCCAAATAGAAAGATTTGACAGGGACTCAACCAGCAAGAAAAACCAATTGCAAGGTATTTTGAAACGTTTCAGAGATAGATCTATCGACATCCTTGTGGGCACTCAAATGATTGTAAAGGGACATGATTTTCCTGGAATAGCTCTAGTAGGCATACTTTTTGGAGACGCTTCGTTAAATTTTCCAGATTTCAGAGCTTCGGAAAAAACATTCCAATTGCTTACGCAGGTCGCTGGAAGAACAGGCAGAGACGTGGACCCGGGGCAGGTGATTCTGCAGACTTTCGACACCGAACACGAGGTTATCCGGCTATCGGCGAAACACTCATACGAAGAATTTTTTAAACAAGAGTCGGAATTGAGAAAGGAACTATCTTATCCCCCGTATGGACACTTAGTGTTGATAAAAATACAGGGCGCAAATGAAAAACGCGTCCAGGAAAAAGCCCTTGCTATTTCTTCTTTGGCTAGGTCTCTCAAAGATGCGGCGCCAGAAGTCATGATATTGGGGCCTGCTCCCTGTCCACGGAAAAAACTTGTCGGCAAATTCCGGTGGCAGGTCATTCTCAAGGGGAGAGTTAGAAGCAGTGTGAGACATTTAGCGGAATTACTGATCGAGAATGGCATAACCAGAGCACATTCGGTAAGAGTAACCATTGACGTGGATCCCGTGGATCTCATGTGAACTTACAGACGAGGACCACTATTTGTTAAGAGGAACCGAAGTGTTTCCAAATAGACTACATTTTATTGAAATAAATGTATTACAATATAAATTATGGATTGTGCGCAGAGTAGATTTCTGAATACTGACACTTTGGGAAAGCTCATGTAAGTCAAGTCCACCCAGTCTGAAGCCCAATGTCCCATAATGGAGGCCTGATGGACCACAATTACACTAATATACTCTTGTGGGTTGTCATTTTCTTGTTGGTAGCAATCGTTGGCATTCTGATGTCGAGGAAAAGCCGTCGGAACATTAGGAACCTCATAGTGTCCATGCTTGTTTTCTTGCTGGTTGGAGTTGGCATCCTCATGTGGTCCGCGCGGCAAAGTGGATACCCTTTGGCCTCTCTGATCAGGGGAAAACTGGCCGAAAAACATGAATCATCCCATATAAAGCACATTACGGATGACAACTTTGAACTAGAAGTCGTAGAGGCATCCAAAGAAAAACCGATATTGATAGATTTTTACGCGGACTGGTGTTTCCCTTGCCGAATGTTGGACCCGATTCTCGAGGAATTAGCCAAAGACATGCAGGGAAAAGCCGTAATCGGAAGAATTAACACGGACAAGAATCTCATAGCCCGTAGGTTTGGCATTACTAAGATACCTGCAATTTTCATCATAAGAAATGGTGAAATCAAAGGATCCTTCTTCGGAGTCGTGCCCAAAGAAACAATGGTGAAGACCCTAATGGATTACGCCTCCTGAACCAAAGATTCTTATGTGGCAATAGTTTTTCCATATCGGAAAAATCGCATCCCCTCGGTAGATCAGTCATGACTGTCATCCCAAATTGTTTCAACTGAGATCACCTCTAATATGTTGTAAATACAATTGATTCATGGGCATGAAGTCCAGTTGAACGCCTCTTCGCGCGATCTACCAACAGATGTAGTGAACTTGCGTTATTCGGGATTACCAATTGGTTATGGCGCTTTAGCATTGAATTTTTTTGCATTTTAGGGTATCATTCCAACAACTAATTCAATTTGCTGATCTGTATTTAAACAAAACATTCCAAGAGGGTTATAGAATTGCCAAAAGCATTTACGGCATTATCAATTGCGCTTATTTGCTTTCTTTCAGCTTCATTGGTTTCCGGGGAGGTTGGGTCACGCTCCGACCGAATCATTCTCGCCAAAAAAAATTCTCATTCTACTGCCTCGCATACTTCTCCACCGACACAAAAACCTTCCGCAGACCCTGCCACGGAATCCAGTGGGTCCGGGGCGCCAAGGTTTGAGAAAGTATCGGATGACACGGTTATACTACCTCAGAGAGGCGAATTCAATCTGCTCGCCCGCGATCCACTTGACATGCTGAAACTAGACAATATCAAACCACTTTACACTTCCCCGGCTCTTCAGGGAGAAGGGGTATGGGAATCGTCCGGATCACCCCGTGACAGTGGAGGAAGACCACTGGTTTATAAAACGTTCTACCGTCCCAGTGTCGATTTCCCTAATGCGGTTGTTTATATGATGGTCATAGACATGAGCATGACTTCAATACAATACTATGTGGGGTCACAG
>JAZDKD010000051.1:0-3500 GCA_043803345.1 Pseudomonadota bacterium | reverse complement strand
CAGAATTGCGGCCACCAGGTAGGCCAAAGTTTTTCCTGTCCCGGTGGGAGCTTCAACAATCAGGATGTCGTCAGCATTTAGAGCTGATAGGACTGCTTCGCTCATCGCCAGTTGCTGTTCCCGGAGTTCATATTCATCGATAGAATTCGCCATAACCCCTTGGTGTCCGAAGATATCTCGGATTTTATTCGTATCGGAATCTTGGTGGTGGTTTTCTTTCAATCTCTTACAACCCGTCATGCTTGAATGAATAATTCTCGGACAAGCTTTGGCCATTCGTGTAGTTGAAAGACATCTCATGATAAGTTTGGGCCTGCTTCAAAATAGCCGAAGCCCATGAAGGTGTCCCAAGAGAGTGCAAATGAAGATATGTGCCCAGCGTCCTGTAGCGGAATATTCCATCAAGAGAACCATTTATTCCATGTCCCCGGATGACTTTGAAAGCGTAAGAGTTAGAGCTGATCTTTTCTGAAGGAATGAATGAATAATGAAATTCATGACCTTTGAGCACGGAACCTACCGGGAAAAATGGATTTGCAACAACAACGTTGACAACCATGTATCCATGTCCCTGAGGTCTCCTCTCGAGTACTGTTTCAACGTCAAAGACACCAACCATGGGATAAGTTGTTTCATCTACGGTTAGTTGTCTGGCAAGATACATTAAACCACCACATTCGGCGTAAACAGGTAGTCCCGTTTTTATGGCCGACAGCAAAGACTGCTTGAAGATTGTGTTATTGGCCAGAACTTCAGCGTGCGTCTCGGGAAAACCTCCGCCGATGTAAAGGGCGTCCACTGGTGGCAACGGCCTCGGCTCTAGGGCTGTTATCTCAACTAAACTGGCCCCCGTAGATGTCAAGGCCTGAAGGTTCTCGGGATAATAAAATTGAAACGCGGAATCTCTGAGGATGCCGATCTTAAGATTTTCGTGTTCAGAAATCACTTTGGATTGTTTTTCAAACATCTGCTGGCAACAAAAAGGAGTGGCGGCCCTGGCCAATTTCATTAATTCATCCAGATCTATTGATCTTTCGACCAAGTTACCCACAGTATCAACAATCTCGTTGGCCGCTGAGTGTTCGGAAAGAGGGAGAAGACCCAGATGTCTTTGAGGAAAATTCTCAAGGGACAGTTTGTTGATGGCCCCTATGACAGGGATTGAACAGTAATCTTCGATGGAATCCCTGAGAGTTTTTTCATGCCTTGGTCCCGCAACTCGATTCAAAATTACCGCCTTGATCAAAACATCAGGGTCCAGAGATTGGCATCCGAGTACCAAGGCGGCCGCTGTTCTAGTCATCTTAGAGGCGTCGACTATTAATATTACTGGAGTTTTTAGCAATTTCGCCAACTCGGCGGAACTATATTCACCGGACGCGTTTACGCCGTCGAATAATCCTCTGTTTCCCTCGATTATTGATATATCCTGGTCTTTAGAGGATTCGCAAAACGACTTTTTTAAAGTTTCTTTGTCAAATAGATATGAATCCAGATTCCGACAAGGACGCTGAGCAGCCTTACCCAGCCAGCCGGCGTCGATATAATCCGGTCCTTTCTTGAAAACGGCAATTGACAATCCTCGTCTTCTCAAAGCGGCTGTGACGCCTATAGAAATCAAGGTCTTGCCTGATCCGCCCCTCAGAGCGCCGATAATTATTCTGGGCGCATTTTGCATTTCATTAGTCTCACATAATCGATTGCTTGAAATCGTTGTTCACTTAACATGAGTCCAATTATATCTTTCCCGCATCCCGGAAGTCTTTGGCCTTTCGCACAATAGAACTTGCCCATTCCGGCTCACCTAAAGAATGGATGTGTGTGTATACGCCCAGAGCGTTCTTAACTGCAAGGCCATCGTGCGCTCCATCAATTCCATGTCCGCGCACAACATCGAAAGCCCAAGACTGCCAAGTTAGATTATCCAACACCACAGTTGAATAATGAAATTCGTGGCCTCGTAAGGTTTCTCCTTGACTAAAAAACGGGTTGAACTCCCTGGCTTTGAGTTCAACATATCCCAACCCCTGCGGTTTACGATTCAATATTGATTTGGCCTCGAAAACGCCGGCCATTGGAAAGCTCTTGCTGTCTATCTCTAGACTCTTGGCGAGAAACATCAACCCCCCGCATTCAGCATAAATCGGCCCTCCAGAATCAACAAAGGATTTGATTGACCCACGAAATATGATGTTCTCAGCAAGTCTTTCGGCGTGAGTTTCCGGAAACCCGCCGCCGATATAAAGCGCGTCTATATTGGGTAAAGGTTTGGGCTCAAGGGAATTAATTTCAACTATGTTTGCTCCATTCAAAATTAACGCTTCAAGGTTTTCCGGGTAATAAAACTGAAAAGCCGCGTCGTGAAGAATACCGATTTTGACACTATTGACGATTCCTTTTTTAACCGTGTCGAGTTCCGTGTTTAACAGATAATCGCAAGGAGCGTTTGCGTTCTCGAACGCAATTTTCTCTATTTCCGATAAATCCAAACCATTCTCTATGATTGTCCTGGCTTCTTCCACGAAATCAATAGCGGCTGGATGTTCTTGTATAGGTAGAAGTCCTAGATGTCTTTGCGGAAAGTTCCTGAGCTTCATCCCGGGAATTAGTCCAACTACGGGGATTGAGCTTGTTCGTTCAATAGCCTGCCGCACGACACGTTCGTGCCTCGTCCCCTTAATCCTGTTCAGAATAATTCCCGAGATTTGAAGCTCGGGATCAAACTGTTGACATCCCTTGACCAAAGCGGCGGCAGTTCCTGTCATCTTGGAGCAATCAATTATCAGGAGTGTGGGGCTTCGTAAGAGTTTGGCCAATTCTGCGCTACTGGAAGAACCCTTGTTGTCAACTCCGTCGAAAAGACCTCTATTTCCCTCAATTATCGAAATATCTGAATTCAGAGATCTTCTGATAAACGAACTCAAGACTACTTCTTTGGAGAACAGATGTTGATCTAGATTGTAACAGGGCGTCCCAGAGGAAAGACTCAACCACCCCGCGTCTATGTAGTCCGGCCCCTTTTTGAACACGCTCGGAACTAGGCCCTTTTTACGGATAGCCGCTATAAGACCTACAGTAATAAGTGTTTTGCCTGATCCACCTTTGAGTGCTGATATTAGAAGGCTGGGGATCCTCATTTCTTATACTTGGATGTCTTCAAAAGAGATGATTTCATGAGCAAATGAAAGGGTCCGGCAATTTTGAAACACTGCAAAAATGTGGTCGACCAGATTATCGCTGATTATCTGAAAGTCAGGAGCTCTTTTATCATACGACGCCAATAGTTCAACAAATACCTCTGTCCATTCCTGAATTGTTTTCGAATGAACTATTTTAACAAAATTGCGACAGAGTTTCGCCATGTCGTGGTTAATCCAATCTTTGGCTATCATGGCTTTCATAAAACCACTCATTGCAGACTCTAGGAATTCATTTCCCAACCAGACAAAATCACCCACCCCATCGATTCTATCGATTCTTGCCCTCACGGTTAAGTTCGC
>JAZDKD010000050.1:0-6294 GCA_043803345.1 Pseudomonadota bacterium | reverse complement strand
CCATGGGGAAAAACCTTTTCAGATACTCGATTAGCTTTACCATAATATTCTGGGTAGTATTTGGGTGCATGGTTGCCGCCAATTTCGCATACATATCGGCCACCCCCGAGATGCGTGCAGCCCTTGAAATTCCATGGTCGTTAAGTCTGGGTGAAAAAGGTTATGTTGTCGCCATAATCATTGGAATTATTATCAGTAACTTTTTCCCCTCGGGAGCAGAATTCCTCAAGGACTCAGCCAAACCCGAATGGTTCATTAGAACCGGGATTGTAATCCTGGGAGCGGTTATTGGCATAAAGGCCCTCGGATCTTTTGGTCTCGCCGGTTCAGTAATTTTACGTGGACTGTTTCTGGCGATTGTCGCCCAATTAATTTATTGGCCGATAATCTATTTCTTCTCAAGACGATTCTTCCACTTAACTCGTGAATGGGCGGTACCTCTCGCCTTTGGTTGTTCAACATCCGGAGTCTTCGCTGTCATTGCTTCAGGAGGAGCTATTCGAACTAACCCCCAAGTGATGACACTGGTGTCCACGATTATCATCATATTCACGGTTGTTGAGATTCAGATTCTACCGTGGTTTACCCAGGCTTTCCTCTACAAAGAGCCTGTGGTTGCGGGGGCCTGGATAGGTCTTTCCATCAAAACAGACGGAGGAGTTATTGGCGCTGGAGCGGTAAGCGATTCTCTCATCAGAGCCAAAGCGCTAGCCAGTCTAGGAATCAGGTGGGAAGACGGCTGGACACTAATGACCGCCACGACAATTAGGGTTTTTATCGATGGGTTTCTGGGAGTTTGGATGTTCATTTTGGCAATCATCTGGGCAGCTTTCCGTTTAAACGGAGGAAAGGTTAACAAGGGGAGCAAAGTCACTCCCAGAGAAATCTGGGAACGATTTCCAAAATTTATTATAGGTTTCTCTTTGACTTTCCTTATTATTGTTGTAATCGGCTTGACCAATCCACATATAGTCAAGGCGGCTGAAACAGGGGCCGGTCATGCCAATGCGGTGAGAACTCTATTCTTTAGTCTCTGTTTCTTCTCTGTCGGTTTGGCCGCCGACTTTCGAAAATTGTGGGTCGAGGGCATTGGTCGCATCATGGCTGTTTACGCATTTTGCGTATTCGGTTTCATAATGTGGGTAGGATTAATGGTTTGCTGGCTTTTCTACCATGGTGTCGTGCCGCCTGAGATAGTTAAATTTTGATGTTTCTGATCTTTTGAGAAGATTTTAGGTGGGGGTTGCCCGAAATTTGATAACGATTCGTCTTCCGTAATTGAGGGGTAATAGAACAACGGCTACTAATTACACGATCCACCCATTGGCTGTTGGTTTTAATGAAACCGATCTAGGAATATTAACTTACCAGCGATTTTATGGAAAACGCATAATATTATCCATTTATGTCTTTGCAATAATGGGTGGCTCCAAGAAAATACTTGTTGATACTGGTGTCGAAGAATTCATGGCGCCGGATGATCTGGAGGAAAGGACAGGCTTTCCAGTGCTACCATTCGTTTCATACAATTTTTCAGAGTAACTGTTTTTCAATAGGTTGACGTCAACAGGTATTGTGTTCTCAGATTTTTTCGCAAAATCCAAAGATCAGTTGATCGATCGTATTTGCCTCGCCCTTAACTGGGTAGTGAACCGGAAAGATCAATACCAAAAAACATGCGCCATTAAGACAAGACTTTAGGCAAATGCTATATATTCATGAAAACATGAACGCATCGTTAAATTTAGGCTGGGGCGTTTGGGCGATAAACGGGATTGAGAATGAGGCTGATCCAGCTCTTTGCATGTTTCCCGCAAGGAAGGGAAAAATCCTTTACACTTACGAAAAAGACTTATGAAGCACAGTGTCCGTTTTTGTCGTTCGTTGGCGGCCATGTTTTACATTATAGAAAACAGATGATCTCTATACAAGAAAAAATAACAGGCCCGGCCCAAACTTCCTTTTATCTCAAATCATAGAAGAAATAACCGTTAGCAATTAACTTGATCGAATAGGAGTGTTTTCAACAGGGCCGAAGGGCCTTGCCAAAAAAGTCGGAAATTGATAGCGGTTTTGGAATAATTCAATTGGCGAGTGTTTGGTTCACTCAGAGGAAAAGCATGCATGAACTAACCCCAAAGAACCGGTTATTCATTGAATACCTGAGACAACTGTTCCATCAAACCGGAGTAAGAGCTTACTTTGCCATTGTAGTGTTGATTGGCATGGGGCTTACACAGGGCATCGGACTGCTAATGCTGATCCCTTTCCTGCAATTAATCGGAATCGGCGATTCCGCGCCTGAAGGCATTATCGCGATAATCGGAAACCTATGGCGTTTCACCGGTCTTCCTCTAACTTTACCAGTTGTACTGGCTGTTTATGTGGGGATCGTGTCTCTTTATGCGGCGACACAACGATGGTCCACAATACTCAATTCAAAGCTGTCCCATGCCTTCACTCGTAAGCTCCGTGATGATTTGTTTAGATCTATGGCTCGGGTTCAGTGGCTCCGTTTCATCCAAATCAGAGGGTCGGACATCAACCATGTCATGACATCAAATCTCACAACCATAGATAACGCGACGTACGGACTTTTTTCGCTGATAAGCACGGTCTTCGTTGTCATTGTGCATGTTGGCATTGCCATGATGTTGTCTTTTTCTCTAACGTGTGTGGCGATTGCCAGTTCTGGCTTGTTGCTTCTGGCGCTCAGACCTCTAAATCGGAGATCTTATGAGCTTGGTGAAGAATGGCGTCAAACCATGGCCGCCTTATTTGGCGTCTTGATGGACCATTTGGCCGGAATGAAGGTTGCCAAGAGTTTCGGAGCCGAAGATAGGCATATTCGGAGTTTCTGCTCATTGAGTGGAAACCTTGAGCAACAGGCCAATCGGTTTGCAGGGACTCTATCTTCAACGGGGATGTATTACGAAATAGGCGGAGTCGTTGTTGTGAGCGTATTTTTTCTCGTTGGAGTTCAAATACTTCAAATACCAGTTTCCCGGCTCCTAATCATGCTTTTCCTCTTTGCCAGCCTCGTGCCCATGTTCTCGTGGATGCAGCGGACATGGCAGGGAACGCTTAATATGTTGCCGGCTTACAAAGCGGTGCTGGAAATGGCCGAAAAATTTAACGCAGCCCAAGAACCTGAAATCTCGGATCATGTCGAGCCGATTGAACTGAAACACGGTATAGAGTTTCGCCGTGTTTGTTTTAAGTATGACAAGGAAGATCAAAACTTTGTTCTTGACGACATTGAACTTTTTATTAGAGCCCGCGAGACCACGGTCATTCTTGGACCGTCCGGAGGAGGAAAGAGCACGTTCGCAGACATTCTGATCGGCTTGTTGACGCCGGATTTCGGCCAAATCCTCATTGATGGCAAGCCGCTGGAAGGAAGCGCTCTGCATGCATGGCGAAAATCAGTCGGTTATGTTCCGCAGGAAAGTCTGCTGTTTCATGAGACTTTAGAGGAAAATATGCTTTGGGCCTCGCCTGAAAGTTCCGAGCAAGACATCTGGAACGCTCTGGAAATGGCCTCGGCGTGTGACTTTGTCAAAGCCTTGCCGGACGGGCTTATGACAATTGTTGGCGATCGTGGAGTGAGGCTATCGGGAGGACAGAGGCAACGAATCTCACTGGCGAGGGCCCTGCTGCGAAGGCCAACCTTGCTATTGCTCGACGAAGCGACCAGCAATCTGGATGCAAAAAATGAGCAACGAATCATCCAGGCCATGCAGGAGTTACGGGGAAAAATGACCGTGGTGTTCATATCACACCGGGAGTCGGTAGTGGAATGCGCTGACAAAGTTGTAACAATTGAAGGAGGACGGGCGTTGGAGCAACATTTAAATTCCTATAGGATATTATAAACCGTTCTCGATAAACGCACTCCTAGTCAAGGTGGACTCTCCGTTGGAAAGTGATTGACACTAATAATTTGCCGGCCAAGAATTCATTTGTCGTCTATGAATTCGGTTCTTTGCGATCCTCTTTCTTTTTGTCCTCCGGTTCGTTGAGTCTTACCATAAGCCATTGTTGGGTCTTGTCCTTACCGAAGTGTACCAGGGCTTCCGTCTGGTCCTGAGTCAAATTATATATACCTGTTTCCATAATGATATCGGTGTTTTTGCCGTCGGCAAAGGTCCATGCCGCTCGTTGGCTTTTCTTGTCCACCATTCCTCTAACCGGGCGAGCCGCGTCCGTGGTTGTATTGTAAAAAGTTCCCGCTAACTCGCCGTTCTTGTTGAGGGCCAGTTGCAGGACCATATTTGACTGAGCGGCATTGCCTTGACTGAGAGCGAACACGCCTAAAGGCAACCAATCCTCCGTTTGTGGGTCAGTTGCGGCGGGAGCGCTTGCGGTGGAAGCCAAATTGCTGGCCTGCTGGTAGTATTCGTCTGCTGTGGCAGTTTTTTGTCCGTCTATATAGACATCATTTCCTTCATAATAAACGGTGTCTCCATAATCATAGTAGACAGGCTCGCCATATCCGGCCAAAGCAGCTCCGGCCACAAGTCCAGTCACCGCAGCCCAGGTTGCCGGACGCCACCAGTGATTCCACCCATCGTGATGCATGTCCCAATATGCGTGAGCGGCGTTTGGATGATCTTTCCACCATTGAGGAGTAAATGCATGATCGTATCGGTTCTGGAGATTATTTCTTATCTGATCGCTCACGGGTCTTGTAGGGGTATGGGAAGGTCTGTCAAGCCCGCCTGGTCGGTCACCCATTCCGGGTTTCTCGGGCAAATGAGTCGGCCTATCAACATTTCCGGGCTTTTGACCTTCAAGAAGTCGTCGCGCCCCTTCTACTCCAAGAGCCCCAGCAACAGCGCCTGCACCGATTTTCCCGATATCTGATCCGATGCCAGGTTTCTGACCCTGCGGTAAATTTAGAAATTGCTGAACCTGTCCTTGAGTTGGCCTGCTCATTCGATCACCGTGAGTCCCTGCTGGTCGCGAGCCTTGACCTGGGCCAGTTCCGGGTCGCGAGGCGACCTGATGCTTGGGCGGGCCACTAGGTCGGTTTGCCGGGGATGAAGGCTTGGAAACTGCCTGACGGTTCGCAGGCCTACTTGGTTGGTTAACCGTCTGCCTCGACGACGATGGTCGACTCATGGATGGGCTTCTATTGGCTGCCCCACCTCCGTGAAACGAAGCGCCCCCTCCACGACCTCCTCCGCCACCGAAACCTCTTGCCATTATTTCCTGAGTCGACAAACCACAAAAGAAGAAAATGGCTATGCCTATAATTGACGTTTTTCTCATTGCTTCACCTCGTTTCCTTGTTGGTACGCGTGGAAGATTTTACAGGCTGCTTTCGTACTACGAACACTTCTTCAATATTTGGAGTTAGTTCAGCTCCTGTCTGGCGTCCTATAGATTGAAAGGTGAAAGTGTTATTGTCGATAAAGGTATAAATATTTATTGCGGACGCTTTGTCACCATTACTCAAAACACTTGACGATTCGGCGATCCATTGATTCCCGTTCCTGGACCATGTAGCCTGACCGAAACCACCTTGAGAATCAAACACCCAGGATTTTATGGATTTTCCGATAGGGTCCCACCCTATGATCTGAGTACCCTGGAGGTCGGCCCTGCTTTCAACATAAACGGCGAAGGAACCGGTGATGAAACTCTTATTCCTGCTCCACTGATAAATAGTTTCTATGGTTGCGTTCTCGTCCCGGTCTATCCATTCTCCAATGAGCCAATCAAGATCTTTAAGGTGTTCATAACCGACCGAGCATTCCTCCTCTTTTACGTTGACCAGCTTCCAAGTTCCATGTTTTCTTACATATTCCGCTACGTAAAGGCTCTCTTCCGGGGTCTGACCAGGACGCGTGATAATTGCCTTGCCGGTTTCCATAGCCTTGTTGGAAAATGGAAATCGTATGGAAGACGGAGATGCCTCAATTTTCAACCCTTTGTTGTCTGTAAAGAATTTCTTCAAAAAGGCTTCTATCTTCTTTCGTCCCTTTAACCGTTCACCTGCGGCATTGACGTATTCCGCATCATCGCTCCAATGCGAGGCCACAGCTGAAGCGTCTCCCTTGTTAAACGCCTCGACATACGATTGAACAGATTGCCGGATAGCATTCTCGTCGGTGGATGGGGTTCGCTGTTCTTGGCCCTGCGATTCGGCGAAGGCTATTACACTAATTGCTACGATCACCAAAAATGACGCAAATACTCGGTTCTTGATTACAATCATTTTATGCCTCCATGCAACCGGCTGGTTTATCCATCCAAAAAATTATAGAGTAAATCCGGATATTGACTTCC
>JAZDKD010000049.1:0-10063 GCA_043803345.1 Pseudomonadota bacterium | reverse complement strand
CATTCGAAGAGTTCAACGAGGCTTATTATAAAGGGCTCCATGAAATAGCTGAAAAAATGTCAGGACCTACCGCTGATGCATTGGAAGCGCAAAAGTTTATCGGAGTTCTGAAAGAACTTTTGGCAACAACCCGGTATAGGTTGATGGATCCTATTGCCGATAAAATTGGCATCCTCACTGCCGATGGTCTGGGCTGGAAGACAAAGAGCGGGGAAGTCTTTCTGCTTCCCACGCTTTCCAGGGCGGCAGTTGAAAATACGACAGGGATCATTGAAATCTCTAATCACACATTACATGAACAAATGGATCAGTTGAAATTCCTGGGTCGAAAGGATGCGGGCCGGAACACCTGTGTGATTAAGATCGGGGGGGAGAGCCGAAGGGTTCTGGTCATTGCCCCCGGAGTGTTGTTTGATCGCCCTCCAGAGCCAGACTTTTTGCCAAAGGATGAGGAACCCGGTGTCCTTTAAGCTTTGGGTCCCTGGGTTTTCCTGGATACCAGTTACACCGGTCTCAATAAAAACCGGTATCCAGGGAGACCCCGATCAATTCTTGGTCTGCTGTCTACGGTTACCGGGTTACCGATATTTATTGATTAAATCTATATATGAAGGAGTCTTTTTATTATGAATACAAAAGAAAACAAATTATCTATAGGGGGAGCACTTATCTCAGAAAACACCGGTATCCCGGTAACCTCTAGTGTTTATCAGGCTTTGAAGAGCATTGGTACCGGTAACCGACCGGTAACCCGGTATCCGGTTGCCCAAACCTCTCCCACCCAAACCAGATTTCCAAGGACCACAATTACAACCGAAAACGAAATAAAAGCTGAGGAATGGCCAGAAAACCATCTATTGGTCAGTTTCCCAGAGCTATTTGAGTTTCTCATGACCAGTATTTCCTGTTCCGATGAGATCTTCCTGGGATTCAGGCCAAGGAATGCCAAGATGGATGGAACGACCAAGGTATCCGTCACCACCCATTACCTTCAGGTGGGCTTTCCAAAAGACAATGTCTTTGTCCTGGATATGCTGGAGCCCTTCGGAGACATTGCGGAACTCCAATCCCTCCTTACCCAGAAAAAGATCATTCTGATGAACGCTCAGGAAAATCTGACCCAATTGGAGAGCTTTTTCGGAAAACCCCTGGATTTGTCTGATTGCTTTGATATCAGCACCAGTCTGGAACTAATATGGTTTGCCACCAAAGCCATAGGTGATGCTCCTGAAAAGACGGTTAAGGACAGAACTAAATTCCTTGCCCATATCATGGGGACACTTGGGTTGAGCTTCTCCCCCGTAGACCAGCCATTGGAACTATTCCAGGCGGTACGAGGCATGATAAAGGATGTATTTTCTACCAACAATTGGTCGTGGATAGAATCACTCTTCGCATTGGAACTTCACCAGATTCAAAAAGCAGGAATACCAATTGCCCGGGAAACACTTGAACAGCGTTTAACCCAACTCACAGATGCAATGGCCCCCATTCTTCAATCCCTGGAAAAAGCGGGAATAGATAAGACAGGTTCGTATGATCAAGTCAGGGGTTATTTCCAGAAAAAGGAAATCGCTCTTGAAGGTTTTAAAAATCAAGATCTGGAGAGAGTCGAGGATGAAGTTGCCCGGATGATTCTTCAAATCCGGAAGTTAAAACCCAACAGAGACTTCTTAATGAGCCTACTTGAGCAATCAGGGCCATGTATCCACACGCACTTCAGACAGATTGCCATGCCCTCAGGTAGGATGTCGGCGGAAAGTCCAAATGTTCAGGGTATTCCAAAGAAAATGAAAAAAGAGTTTTATAAGGCCATGCCGGGCAGAGCGATCATCCATGCCGATGTGCCAGCAACGCAGCTCCGCTTCCTTGCCGCCCTGACCCAAGACAAAGAACTTATCGAGTGTTTCCGAAGTAATCAGGATCCACACACACTGACCGCTGCCAAAATCCTCGGAATCGATATTGAGAAGGTATCGGAAGAAGACCGGCAAAAGGGGAAAGTCACCAACTTCTCCATAGCTTTCGGAACATCGGCCAGCTCCTTCCAGGAAACGGCGGCAGTTGACTACAAGATTAACTTTTCCATAGAACAATGTGAAGAATTCATTGCCAACTTCAAGCGGGGGTATCCAGGAATAGCACAATGGCAAAACGATATTCGTTCCAAGATTAGTGTCTCCAAGGAAAAGGGCAAAGACAGTGATGGACGTATGGACCGGGTGATTACTGTTAAATCCTTGGGTGGACGTGTCATAAAAGCTGTGGGATACAATGCTTCATTGAACTACCCAATAAGTGGCTCCGAAGCCGATATGCTCAAAATGGCAACATTGTGGTTCCGTGGATTGGTCCGGGATTGCCTGATCGATGCACAGATCATCAACTTGACCCATGATGATATCGTTGTGGAATGCGCTCTAAAGGATATTGATGCTGCCTCTGCATTCTTGAAACGAGCACTGGAACACAGCATGAATAGTCTCATAAAGGATTTCCAGACCAAGGTGAAGATTGAAAAGCTTTCGCTGGGGAGTGAGGCCGTTTAGGGAATTCCCGGAAGTTGTCCTTCATGAAAAAAAAGTTCGTTCTTGAAAATTAGTTCGCATATGTTGCTTTTCTCTCAAACCAATATGCGAACTTTTTTTCATTTCCCCTGTCAAATACACCAACTTTCCTATCTGGCATCCCTGAACCTGAAGCTACTGTCTGCGAAGTGACATGAGTTTAGAACAATGAAAAGTGCTCCGAAGCCTAGTCTTAGCGTTATTCTTTTATGGGTTCTATGAAAAGGCCTACCTAAGGGTAACGAACAGGGGAGCCAGAAAGCAACCGATACCCAGCAACCCGTTGGCGATCACATAGAACCAATAGGAAAACGAGCCATTGTCTTTAGGGACCCTGTAGAACCAGGGCCATTGAAGCGTTGTCCCTTTCGCCCAGTAGCTCTGAGTTCGCAGAGCATCGACGGCCAACCAAATCGCCACCGCGCCCAAGACCCAAGGCACCATCAGGAATTTCACCTTTTCCATTTAGACAAATTCCCTCGCAATACCAAATAGGAAGTTCCTTTTTCGAGTTGAAAATAGCACCGCCCATTTTTGATGTCAAGAGACGAGTTTTCGTAGCATAAAAAGGGGCCTTTGAGTGGAGAATTACACGTTTTTGGCTGATATCCTTCTTGCCACCACGCCTCCCCGCAAGACGCCCATTCCATTCTCTGATAGGTAAAAAGAAAGGAAGCATCATAGCTCCTTTCCTTTCCATTACCGGACAATCCCGGTGCGTTTATCCCGGATCTGCTTCATCAGCCACCTCTGCCTTACCACCACTCTTTAAGTGCTGTTGACAGAATTTGGCCGCTGGACAGAATCCAGAACAGCGCACGTTAAGCCCTGGTCTATGCTGAACACTATGTTTTGGACCAGCGATTTCCAGATATCCCCATGCGTCGGCTTCGTTTTGGAACACTCTGACCGCACGAACCTTTCTGTCCTTTTTCACCGCCCAGGTATCCGCTTTTGCCCAACGCTCTTCAGGGCTACATTCCTGTAACTCCTTTCCATTTTTGGCTGCTTCCCTTGCCGCCTGATGAAGTCTGATGCGTTCATCTATGAACATTTCGCAGCGTTCAGGATCCCACATCGGAATATCCAGGACCACTACAGGATTCTGCGGATAATTTCCCCCAGATCGCGCATGCGAGGCTTGCCAGTCCCGAAGGATACAAATGACCTGGAGCCGGTTTACCGTGTAACCATGCTCACGTAATAGGGTTGCAAGGATATTTAGCTGAGACTGCCACTCTGCCCGGCCATTTCCTTCTCTCAAAGAATTTGCGCCGGTCACCTTGTAATCTTGGAGAATACCCTCTGAAATGACCAGCCGGTCCAGGGCTCCACTTAACCGCCACCCCTGGCGGGTTATTTCTAGGCGCTTTTCTGAAATTGCCTCCACCTCAGCACGAGACAAGATCGTATGGACGCACTGCCCAAATAGTGAGAACATTCGGCTGCTCACATCTTCAGTGATCTCATCAGCGTGAAGCAACTCCAGTGCTACTTTTTGGACCGGGGAAATCAGTTTCGTTACACTGATTTGGCAGGTTCCGGGATCATAGGGGTCATTGGAAACAGCCCTGACAAGCGCATCTGGGAGCCCTAAGACATTCGTTATTTTCATGACACGGCTCCTTGATTCTGATTGTTGGCTGCCTCATCGCGGAATGCGGCAAGCACAATATCAAGCTGGTTGTCCTTGATCTCCGCTGATTCTTTGATAGGTCTGTTCAAGCCGATCAACTGACCGATTGCTGATTTCATCTGGTCTGGCGTATGGCCCAGGGCTGCGCTCCGCTGGAATATTTCCCTGATCTTTGCAATGCGTTCGTTCCCGATGGTGGGTGGGAGCAAGCGCTTCTGGAACTCCTCTACCACTTTCTTCCGGCCTTCCACACTGAGCTGATCAACAGTGCTGATGTTTTCACCGCTAATGGTCTGAAGCTCTTTCTGGAGGTCCCCATTGAGCTTCAACCGCTTTGCGAGGTCCTGAATGAGCAGAGTATCGTTGTTCTTTTGAGAATCAGCAATGGGAGTTTTCTTTGCTGTTTCTGCCGCTCTTTTTGTAGATGCAGGCTTCTCAGACCCTCTATTCATAGCGATTTCAGCATCATTATCCTCAAATTCAGAAGTGACGCCCAAAAGTGCCGAGACCCCATAACGGCGTCCATAGCTGATTGTAGACCCTATTGCCTGTGGATTGTCCTGAAGAGGTTTTAGGGAAATTGTGGATTTCAACCACTCACCTGAGGAATGAATGAGCCAGGTCTCCACAGAAACGCGCAGTTGAGGCTCATTGTCAATTATTGTCGCCTGAACGATAGCCAGATTGTTTTGTGCCAATGCTGGTCTCACAGATTCCATAACCGATGCAAGGCTTGAATAGCGGCTTTTGAAAAATGGATTCTCTGAATCAAAGGCTACAGGCTTCAGATTGGCCGCCATTTTAACTAGGTCAGAGGCGAGCTTGGTAATGCTTTCGGATTTTTCCATATTTTTTCCTCCAATAGAAAAGATTAACGGAGGGAGAGACTTTGTGCTCATCCCTCCATTGTTGAAAACGAGAAAGCCCCGCCAACCTTTGCTGGTCAGCGGGGCCGTGAAACGATGATCTTGGTTTAGCTGAGGGTCATCAGATAGCGCGAGCTTGCTTTCTCAATATCCAGACGCTCTTCCGGACCATATTCCTGCGCTGCACGAGTGAAGGCAGACGAAATCCCGAAAGCGTTTGCTCTGGGTTCTTTGTAATACGCCAACATGATCGGTTCAATCAAGCGCTTGGGAAGCTTGTTCTGACCGAGGATCCATTCAACGGTTTCCCTCGGTTCTGATATCGTGCTCCTGTTGGCGTTTAACATGATTTGTCCAGAGTTTCGCAGTTGACCAGGAATTTCAAGCATCCGAGAACCAAGAAGCTTGAACAGTCCGTCACCGGCAATACCTTTTGTATGACGATGGCGGAATAATTCAGCATTCTTCAGAGGGGCTGTCATTCCATTCCTGCAACTGAGGCGGGTGAGGAAGAGCACGATTTGCAATGATGACGCCGAAACATTGCTATTTCTGACCAATATGCCCCCCCACACATCCCCAACCTCGCCAGGGCCGCCTATCTGGTATGGGTGGCCAACGCCGATAACGTAGGAGACAGTCTTGTCGCTGACATCTGCGCGAATAATCCGGAATTCACTTTCGAAGTCCCGCATAGAATGCAGCATCATTCTTGCGATCAGGCTGTCTGCAACGGGCGTATATCCCGGTGAAACGAACGCCTGCAAAGTTCCGTCTGCTTCGATTTCAGGATCAACCATGCGCGTGGAACGAAGCTGGATTTGCTGATCACGTCGAATGAATCTGCGATTAATCTCTTCCGCCTGTTCGATAGGATCGGCTTCATTAAACCAGCGGTCCCACTTCACACCCACCAGGTTTGCTAACTGTTTTCTGGACCAGTCATTGAGTGCGAATTCCCCGAGACCAGGGACTTGCACATTGCCCCGCGTGTTCATCTTCAGGTTGCGAAGATCAGTGATTTGATCATCGTTCTGTTGACGTTCGGTTTGGTGAAACTGCTCCACCAGATCGTACAAGGTTCGTGGTGCGTGTTTAAAGACGCTGTAACTCTTCCCCTGGAGCAGAGCACCTGAGGAACTGTCCTCGGTAATAGTTGATTGGGTATTGATTTCTTGCATGTTTTCCACAGTAATTCTCCTTATTGAATATTTTTGATTTTGGTGTTGTGAGCTTCAATTGCCCACATACGAGTGTGTTGGTTCCTGAGAACCGTTAGGTAAACGCTCTTACGCGTTCAGCGAAATGGTTGAAGGCTTGAGTTCGCCTTTTTTCTCTTAAACCATTTTCGTCTTGAGTGTTGAGACCGTTCCTGTCTGATGTTTATGATTGCGTTGATAATCTCCAATGTAATTTGGGCATAACGAGCAAACCGGTAAAACCAGGTCGTATAAGGAATCACGAGTCGCACCTCCTTTGAAAGTGTTCCGAGATATAGGACTTATACCTGATTTGGTGCGTGTTTCACAGGAAGTGAAGGCAGATTATGGGCAGGATATTAGCTCCAGGAAATGGTTTCCTGGAAAAGTGGAAGCAGTGGTAGCACTTCCTTAACCTTCCCCCTACAGACAAAAGAAAATTCACTGTAGCGAGGAGGTTAAGAAAGTGGTGCCACTGCCTTCACAGTGGCTCTGGATGAGTGGTTTATGCCTCCACTGGACGGGAAAAAACGGGAATTTAGTCCAGGATGAAGTGGAGATTCATTACCCAGCTACGGTTCAGGAAAATTCATTGTGAGGAGTGGTTATGGAAAGCCTTTCCCTGACACGACTAGCGATTTTTATTCAACAATTTTATTTATTGTTCTTATTATTGCGTCAGACTTGCATTGGGCGGTTTCAAGTTGGCTAACAAAAGTGGTTTTGTATTTCAATAGTAATGAACTTACTGCCAATCCTAAAGCGTTATCCTCGACTGAATAAATTAAATCTCTACATGTATCCATTGCTGCGAACCTATTGGCCATAGCTGCGCAGTTTATCGCAATATCCAAAGCCTTACTCTTTGAATTAAGATTCGTTGAGGCCCTGAAGACAAGAGCCATATTTTTTGCAATGATTTCAGCATATGACCAAGTTGAGACTGCTGCTAAAGCAAACTCCTCATAATCTACTAAAAATCTTTCAACCTGAACAGTGAATTCATTTTGTGAAAACACCATGAAAAGTTTCTCTGGGATTTCATTAATAATTGATGATTTTTCGTTTTTCGGAAGGACGGCAAGTAAATCAAGGAAAGAGATGACATCGGCGCTATTATATTGATTTTGGGACTCAAGTAGGGAAATAAGTGCCGCCAAAATTTGTCTAGCTTTGCCCAAGCCTTGAGCCCGCCCTATGAGGACGTCAAAAACCAATAACAGGTCTTGCTTTAGTTGAGAAAGGCAAAAATAACGTTTTTCAGGTTTAATCTGAGTACATTTTTCGATGACTCGGAACAACGAGGGATTAAGCCCATCATCGGAAATAAACATTGGGTCCTTATTTGTCAATAGAGCATAGAAAGACTTGCCGAGCATAAAAATATCAGCTGTTGGGTGTGGATCACGGAAGCCTTGTATACGAAATTCTGGAGGGAGGTAACTGCTGGTTCCCCAAACATCGGTTGTCCCTGTAAACGTCGTCCCTGAATTGTGTTCTTTGGCTAATCCAAAATCAGAAACCACCATGTTGCCATGAGAATCTAAAAGGAAATTTTCAGGTTTAATATCTCGGTGAATATAGTTTTTTAAATGTAATTCACCGATGCAATCAATCATCATATTGAAAGTCTTTTCAGTATTCTCAAGGTTATTGATTAAAAGGTCCCGGTTTTTAAACAAATCTCCTCTTTCGAAAAAATCCATTACAAAATACGCCGGTTGGTGATTCAGGTTGTCATCAATTATTTGTACAACCCTAGAATTTCCACTAAATTGTTTTAGGTATTTAACTTCTCGGCAAAATCGGGCGATTGCCTCTGAATCAAACTCTTTGCAAAGCTTCAAAACAATTTTTTTTAATCTGGGTTGATTTAAAAACTGAACAAAATAAATTGTTCCCATACCCCCTTTATCACTGCATAGGCCCTCGACTTTATATTTGGAATCGATAGTATCGCCAATTGCTAACATTGTTTTCACCTTGCGCTAACGTTTAAATCGAACCTTGCCACTGAACTGGGAGCATGTTACCAAAAGAAGCATGACGGGAGCAACATCAAAAAATGAGACCCATGAGAGCATCTTTTCCTCTGCCTTCCGTAGCTAAAAAAGAGCAACGCTCTTAAGCGTCACTCAATTACCAAGATCGGTTTTCCGGGAACCAGTTCAGCACCAGGCACCGCTTTCCCGGCCTCCAGTGACTTCCTGATCTTCTTCCAGTTCGGGATCGACCCAACCTGGTATTCCGATGGCAGTTCTCCCACCACCTTCACATCCATCCTGGTCTTCTTGATTCTTACCCGGAAAATACCGGCATCAGCCTCCACCACGCCCTTCTCTTCCATTAACTCCACAATGCGCACCTTAAGCGCACCACGAAGCTCTTCACGGCGTGTCAGGAACTCCTGGACTCGTTTTTCCATTTCATATCCAAAACGAATCTCAGAGCCAAGGTGATGGACTAATAGAGCCATTTCTTCCAGTGACTTTCCGATTTTCCTGATGAGTCTTCCTGAATCTGGTTCCTGGGTCAATAGCCCTGCCTGGAGGGCTTCCTGGGTTTCCGGAAGGAATAAGGCTGCTGAGATCTGTTTGCGTCTCATAGCGGGCTCCTATTGACCGGGAAATGGGGTTTGGTTCCTGGGGGATAGATTGTTGTCATAATTCATTGCCTCCTTCGGTTATTGCGTTCCGAAGTGCTTATACCCAGGAAAACCATGGAACTTAAAAATCTTTTCAGATTCTCTGTACAATCTTCCAAAAATATGTTTTAGTTAAAGGAGTAACCTATATTTTCAGGAGGCATTTCATGTATTCATACGAGTTAGCGGGAAATAGCAAAGGAAAAACCACCGTCACCGTCAAAGGAAAATCGCCATTGCATTTTGAAGAAGGGGAAACGCTTGTATTCAGGCACATGGGCCGGAATGTTAAATCATGGCAGGTCGGAAATGTGATAGCAGTGACCAATAGCGAAGTTCCAGGAATTCATGTTCAAATAGTCGAACCCTGTTGCGATCAAGGGGACATTATTTGGACAGATGGAACGCCGGGATTCCCGATGGGTTCCGATACAAAGGTGTTCGGATATCTTGTAGATAGGTTTGGACCCAACGGTGAAAGGAAACACGTTCCACATCCACCGGAAGTGGTGGTTGGGACGGAGAGACACGAGATTTTGGCCGAGAGTTTCAGGGTTTTGAGGGAGGGGTGAGAAATAATTCAGATGCGCTTCCTGGGCGGGCCTCTCACTAGACTAATAAATAAAAAATAATTCTCTTATCTGCCAGGGAGCCATCTGGGCTCGTTCAATGATTGGGATAGATCGTGGCTACACGCAATCTATCCTACTCGTTAGATCGGTTCAAACCTTGGTTTTTCAGACAACAATTTCCTTACTAGGTTCAAGCAAATATACTGGTAAATTTCATCTGCCTGCTTTAACATTAGGTTAATTTCTGAATGCCACTTTTTTTCCGTTTCCAGAAATCTTTCCAGGGCCTTTCTTTCTTTTCCCTCAATATCTGTTTGAAGCTCTCTGTAAACAGTTTCAATCCTCCACTTTGAGGAGTCAACCCTCTCCTTCTTTTTTGATTTATCTGCACGACTAAAAGAATTCGCTAGAGCCTGGGAAACAATCATGTGGACGAAATAGGGATTATTAAAATTTTCGGGGGAGTGGCATTTTTCTCTAAAAGTCTCATAGTCACATTTATCAATTTGGCAATCACGAAGTGTCTCTTCGTCATGCAGAGCTTTGCGGAATCTTGGCTGAACCAAACCTAAGTATGCT
>JAZDKD010000048.1:0-7222 GCA_043803345.1 Pseudomonadota bacterium | reverse complement strand
AATACTGGACAATATCTTGCCCGGCCAGCGGATGATTGCAGGCACGCGGAAGCCGCCTTCAAAGACGGCGCCTTTGGTGGCCTTGAACGGTGTCATGCCGCCGTCCGGCCAGGTGAACACTAATTTCCTTGGGAGAAAAAGTTGTTTCTAATCGAGGTCTTTCAAGACACTGATATTTTCTGACATCGGCATTGTTTAACATTATGAAGATTGCATAATGATTTATTTGGTGGAGTTAACATTCATGACTAAGTATTCTTTGTTTGATCTCAGGGTGGATTGACTGTTAGATGGGAGATAATGATGACAACCGTTTCCAAAGAAACTGCAACGCTTCTGATACAAATCTCATTTTTGGTGGGTGCCGTCACGGATGGCCTTGCGATTATCCCGATGCTATCATCCCGAGTTGGTGCAGCGCTATTCGGGGGTGATTCATCCAGCAATAGCCCTAAACCTAGTTATGCTATGGGTATCGCGGCGTCACTGATGGCTGGTTGGACATTGCTCCTTCTCTGGGGTGCTGCGAATCCGATCGAAAGGCGAGACATCCTCTTGCTGACCGTCTTTCCTGTTATTACAGGTATCGTCATAGCTACTGTTTTTGCAGCCCGCAATCGTATCGTCCTCCTTTCTCGTGTGATTCCACTTTGGATACACCTCGGGATTGTGAGCCTTTTGTATGCTATCTCCTATGTACTCTCTAGGCCGTTCGCATCTTGAACTGCGAGTTTCTTTGATATATTGTCATTCATTCCGGCGGACGTTATCGACATCGCACCCGATCCGCGCCGTTGTAATTGCACCCCATCCGAGGACCGGAAGTCCGTACCCAAACAAAGGTCAGCAGCATGAACAAGCAGCTTGCACCTAAAAGTCACGCTCAACTGTCTCAGACCTTCAGACCATTGCTTTTTGCTATAAATTTCAAGCTACTTGTGAGGTATCCAAAAAACAAATATCAATCAAATTTTGGGGGGAATGAAAACTGAATGATTTCCAGGGTCAGAGATAAAACGAAAAACTAAAAGTACCAAATTCAACTATATCAACTCCGGAACATTCTAACCGACCGATTTCGGGGGCTGGCAACCGTGAATATCCACAGCTCCCGAATACTTGCCCATCACGTCGCCCGCATTGTCCTGGCACATCACACGCAGTTATTCTGACTACAATCTTTTTCGGTTCCGCGTGTTCCTGGCCAGAGCAGGCGTCGCGCCGCCAGACACCTTTTGTCTTTACCCTACCCTTCATGCGGCGTCGATCCTTGAGTTTAGGACTAAATCACGCCTCTTGCTCACCCTCCGTCATCGATCATGCAATCCGATAAAATCTTTTACCATGGTCCCTGCCGGGCAACAGGCGTGCTCGCAGCGGCTTTCTAGCACATTCCTCGTCCATATCAGGCGGCATAACCATCCTGTTTCCCAGAAGATTTATTCTTGCTTGTCGTTACGTTCCAGCTACCTGGTCGGTTTCACGCGGTCGCTCTTACATAACATCGCATTACCGTCCCCAAGCGGTTCAGTCGCTGCCGCTTCTCCGGTAACAGACATTATGTAATCACTTTACTCTGTCTATAAGCCCTGGTTCTATGGATTATCATTAATGGCTGGTCTGAACCGATTCCAGCCATATCCGCGCCCATCCGCCTGTGACGGCTCTGGCCTTTGGCCGCCTCCATCCCGTCAATCAAGGTCCTCTTCAATCGGCACAAAAAAATCTAGAACAGAATTTAATTAGCTATTGGGGTAAATCGGGCAATGGGATCATTCGTATGCGATGTTCTTCAACTACTGAGAAATGACCAGTCCAATCATTACGAGTTCTAAAAGCTTTCACAGCGAGGTCGGCCACAAATCCGGGGGATCGTGGAGCTATACGAAAAAGGATCACCCCACATGATATCCGTAATCCTGATCTAAACGCCAACTCTCCGAAGTCTTTGTCAAAAGTTACCACAATTCGATTCTCAGATTCGGCATGAGCCAATACGTCTCTGTCGCTAGCTCCTGGGAATCCTGTTCGAACCCAAATAACATCATGCCCATCTTTTCGGAGCGCCTCAACAGCTTCTCCAGGAAAATTTTCGTTCGCCAGAAGCTTCACGTCCTTAGTTCCAGTGGATAAACCTTCTCTGCTTGTAACACCGAACTGGCATAACTCAAACAAGCCAGAATATCTTCCGTGGTCAATCCGGGATAATTTCTTAGAATATCCTCATGAGACCACCCATTGGCCAGCAGGCCTATGATGAACTCAACAGCAATTCTAGACCCCTTTATAATCGGCTTTCCTACGAGCACGCCGGTATCGACAGTTATTCGGTCCTCATAATTCATGAATTCCTCCTATATTGCTCAAAAGAAAAAGCTGAGAACCCTTAAGGAGATTTTCAAAGATCATCCCAAAGACTCTCTGGTCCCGTATTCGCCCTGTTCAGGTCTCGTGAGGATTTCTCCCTTCCATGCTCCAAGAAACTCGTAAGCGGATTTTTGTTTTTTCCGTCTTTTATCCGGCCTGACAGGCGCTTTGTCCAAGGGCGCCAGAATTACCTCGACCGGTCGATTCTTTAGAGAATCTGGCATTCGGATAGTTTCAGGGAGGCTTTCGTAAATCTGTCTGACAACGTCCATAATTTCTCTCCGATTTCAGTCGGGGCAATAACACATCTACCTTACATTAATATAGTTTCCGTTTCCAGAAATGTGTTTCCCGCTGAAATCGGAAAACTTTAGGATTCGCAGCGTGACTCGCCCGAATTTCATAGGCTGGATAGGCTACGCATAGGCTTACAAATCGCTTGGTTAGAGGCCAGTATGCTTTGCAATCCCGGTAAGCATTCGAGGGCCGATTTCTTCCCCATCGTGAAATGCAAATACAAAATCGGGGTATCCTGGGCGAAATAGTGTGCGGTGTGAACCTGACTGGCGCTTCATGCTCCAGCCGATAGACATAAGGGCTGCAAGTAGTTTCTTGGCTTTAACAGAAGGCCACCGGCTCATGCGGCAGAAAATGCTATGCTGATTGGCATAGGGCTACATTCGTCCGATTCAAGTCGCTCCGCAAGTACACGAAGCGCAAGGGCCTGCGCTTTTGTCATAGCCTCCTCGGCAGTTTGACCATAAGCTAGAACGCCAGGTAATTGAGGGGCCTCGGCAATCCAACGACCATCTGCTTCACGTTCATATTCAATATTATAAATCATCGCTGACCTACTCCACATTGGATAGGAGGATTTTGCGTATTGGGCAAATGTCTATAATTACTAAAAATGTAATACATTTCTCAAACATTGTAAATATCGGGAGTGTCGCCGACAATTAAGTTTAAACACGGTAAAACCTTAGATGTGGCGCTTTCCGTTCCTTCTATCGACGGATAGATCCTTCAAACTCTCACAAACTGATAAGGGTACCAATGGTCATATCTTCTTTTTATTCACTTTTTCTACTCTGAGAAAGTTTGACCACAGCGGGTTCGAACGATCCAGGACCATGACGTCTACGGGGACTAGTTCGGGCGGTTTTATCCAGCCGAGTCTCACGTTCCAATCAAACTTGACCAATTTCAGAATTTCGAACGCCGCTGCTTGGCTATCCACCATATGATTCCACAAATCCGAAGCGAGTTGCATATGCTTATTGATAAGCAGGTTATGGGTTTGAACCCGCGTCTACAATGCAGCTTTAAGCCTCTCTGTTTCCCTTACGTAGATGTTTTTAATTTCCTGAACTTCCCGCGTTATTTTACCCATATCTTCCGCTGATGCTATGTTCTTTGTTTTTGCGACAACATAAACTCCAACAATTGTTGCTAGAATAGAAAACATGAAGGCGTTCATTTGTGCAGACGATACCAATGGCTAAATATCCATCATCAAATTTTCAACCTCCAACTGCTCATAATGATACCCTGTGAGTGGATTAAATCTCTATCGTCGACCCAATTCAGTTCTGACAAATTCACCTCGACGAAGCTTAATCTGCTAGCTATGCAAGGGCCTAGTTTATTGGTTCTGAATAAGGAAAGTGTATGTTAAAACAATTTTAAAACCCAATACGAGTGTTATGGGTTGTTTGCCTCTAGGGCGTCCTCCTGTGCGATCTTTTGTTTCCAATACTACGATAGCACATTGGACGTTCTCTCGCGAGCCTATTATATGGTTCTAGTCAGCTTTTTATTCTTTCATCGACTGCGAAAGTTGAGTGTCCTACGGGCAAGAGAATCTTTTTCGTAAATTACCCCCCAGATAAGGAGTAGTCATGTCCAAAACGCGGAAAATAAAGACCATCATGTTCCTGTTTGCCAGTGCCCTGATGGTCTATGACACCGCAGCGTATGCTGCGTCGCTGAATCCGATTACGGCTATAGATGTCGCTCTCGAGCCCGACTCGACAATGATTCAGAGAGCGGAAACCGTCAATGCCCGTCTACGTATGAGCTACCCCAAGGGCTTTGCTCTGGATAAAAAACATCACCCACACGTCACGTGCCTTCAACGGTATGTGCGAACGGCGGACCTTGACAAAATCTACAGCGCTGTCGGCACAGTCCTAAACGAAGAGAACCTGGCCGCCTGGAAGTTGAAGGCATTCAAGTATTACTACATCCCTTGGAAAGATCTTGGCCTTGCCGGCATAGTGGTCGAGCCGACAGACAATCTTGTCAGGTTCCAACAGAAACTGATCGACGTCATCGCCCCATACACGGAAAAGACCGGGACGGCCAAAGCGTTCGTTACCACGGCCAAGCAGCCAGAAATCAACCAGCCAACGATCGACTACGTCGCGTCGTATGTGCCGGAATACAGCGACAAGAACTTCAATCCGCACGTCACTGTCGGCCTCGATACCCAGGCTGCCCTGAATAAAATGCTCGCTGAGCCATTTGAGGAATTCACCTTTTCGCCGGTGGGGGTGTCTGTCTACCAACTTGGTGACTTCGGAACAGTTCGGAAGAAGCTTAAAGGATGGGAATTCAAGCCCTGAGGTTCAGGCAAAAACGATCGTCTCAAGAAGAACAAGAGAGCTTTTTTGGTAAAAAATCAACAATCCAAAAATTGAGTCCAGGAGAGTTTATTTTGCAAAATTTATGGACGGGATTCAACGGCGAAGACTCCCCAGAGGGAGTTGAATGAATGTTTCTGGTAATCGAAGAACAGAAGCATTACTAAACTTAGATGAGGTGAAACATCAATAAACACATTCTGAGCGTAATCATGGACTTGTTCTAGGTATTCTCTGTAATACTGGGTCATTGTGATGGATTGGTCCTCGGCGTTACCCCTGTAAGCATCTATTTCAGTCCTAATGGTGGATGCACAGACTCCACTTTTGTTTTTAAAGATGATTCCATATCGATATAAGCACTATATTAGGGCACAGACCAGCTATTATATTACATTGAAATAGCCCGACATGTTTGTTAACCTTTAATTACAGTTGCTTATCACAGGGTGACTACAGACAGGGAGGAGTGATATGGGAAGAAAACTTTTGCCACTGCGAAATATCGTAGCGCTAGTCTCGGTAGTAATGGCCTTGACTACTTCGCAAGTTATGGCGCAAGAAAAAAAGACCGAAGCGTCTACTCTTCAGGAGAAAAAGCCTAATATTGTAGTGATTTGGGGTGATGATATCGGGCAAAGTAACCTCAGCGCATACACGAAGGGGCTGATGGGTTACCGGACGCCAAACATAGACCGAATCGCTAATGGAGGCATGATTTTCACCGACCACTACGGCGAGCAAAGCTGTACTGCGGGCCGTTCAGCATTCATTACCGGGCAGAGTGTTTACCGTACAGGGCTTAGCAAAGTTGGTATGCCGGGAGCGGACCTCGGTCTTCGTAAGGAAGATCCGACGATTGCTGAGTTGCTCAAACCACTCGGCTACGCAACCGGGCAATTCGGGAAAAACCATCTGGGAGACAAAGACGAGTTCCTACCTACCAACCACGGATTCGATGAGTTTTACGGCAACCTCTATCATCTGAACGCGGAAGAGGACCCTGAGCATCCCGATTATCCGAAGGATCCGGAGTTTCGCAAGAAGTACGGCCCTCGAGGCGTTATCCACAGCTTTGCTCTGCCGGACGGCAAGCAGAAAATCGAAGACACAGGGTCGCTTACCAGGAAGAGGATGGAAACCATTGATGATGACATCGCCGCTCGTTCTGCCGAATTCATGGAGAAGCAACACAAAGCGGGTAAACCGTTCTTTGTTTGGGTGAACTTCACACACATGCACTTCCGCACTCACGCCAAGCCGGAGAGTATTGGACAGGCTGGGCGTTGGCAGGGAATCTACAACGATGTCATGATTGACCACGACAAGAATGTTGGTACCGTGCTCAAAAAGATTGATGATTTGGGCCTCACTGATAAGACCATCGTCTTCTACAGCACCGACAACGGACCGCACATGAACTCTTGGCCCGACGCTGCCATGACGCCATTCCGTAATGAGAAAAACTCCAACTGGGAGGGAGCGTACCGTGTACCGGCGATGGTCCGGTGGCCTTCTAAGATCAAGCCCGGTTCGGTCTCCAACGACATCATGTCACACATGGACTGGCTACCTACCTTGGTGGCCGCAGCGGGAATGCCAGACGTAAAGGAGAACTTGCTGAAGGGCTATAAGGTCGGAGACAAGACCTACAAGGCGCATCTCGACGGCTACAACTTCCTTCCGTACCTGACTGGTAAAGAGGGGAAAGGCCCCAGAGAAGAATTTTTCTATTTCTCCGACGACGGCGATTTAACCGGGCTCCGCTACGACAACTGGAAAGTCGTTTTTGCTCAGCAGAGAGCACTCGGCACCCTGGCCGTTTGGGGTGAGCCTTTCGTGAAGACACGTATTCCCTGGCTCTTCAACCTTCGGTTGGATCCGTACGAAAGGGCGAGTATCACTTCGAACACCTACTGGGACTGGTACTTGGGCCATGCATTTTTGTTACTCCCTGCTCAGAGTTATGTCGGTAAATTTCTTGAGACTTTCAAAGAGTTTCCTCCCCGCCAGAAGGCCGCAAGTTTCACAATAGACCAAGTCATGGAGATGTTGCAGACTCCCAAGGGTGACTAAAAGGGGAAAAGGAAGGGGGGCGCTAATGATGCTCCCTTCCTTATTATTCAGAGGGGGAAGGCGACTCGCCAGTAAGGTTTATTTCACAACGGATATCCTGAGCTGCATTGGTCGCCCCGACCGGAAGAGTATTC
>JAZDKD010000047.1:0-2952 GCA_043803345.1 Pseudomonadota bacterium | reverse complement strand
AGCGAGTTTCTTGGTTCCCCAGTCTTCGATCTTGATGATTTCTCCGGCATGGTCCTTGATGATTCCGCTGAATTTCTCAGTTAAGGCTTTAACATCGTCATCAAGCATGTCGGGATCGAGGACTATTAACGCCTCGTACCTTCTCATGAATTCTCCTTTCGGCTATCAAGCCCTTTAATGGGCAAGGAGCTTAAAAAATGAATTTTTTATATTACATCATACGGCAGGATGGCGCAAATATTTTCGCGTCGAAACGGTAAAACATGATTTTTATTCAGTAGGGCCTGTAAAATGGTGAGTTATCAGCGTTTCGTCATTTCCCTGCAGTCGACGCATCGCCAAACATTTTCCCTGATAAAGAAAAATACTAAACCCACACCGATCAGGATGGATCCAATATAATACATCGCGGGCAGGGCGAACCTCATAAACCATGGAGCCTGATAGAAGTTTGTGAAAAAACCATAGCCCGCCATCAATAGAATACCCAATATTATGAGCGTTACCCCAGCGGCCCAGGATAACACCCTTCGCGATGATTTTCTCATCACACCACCGCAGACTCCGCACAATTTTACTCGGCTTGACATCTAAATTCCTGCGCTTTGCGCCGTGTATTTTTACCCACAAACTTAGGCCCGACATTTAGAAACCCAAGCATCAGCAAATTGGCGCGAAGTTTTTGGTATGACAAAAAGGAAGTCTCTCTGGTCCCTGTTGAGGCGTGTTGGTGGGGGACAGGGAGGGGGCCTGAAGCCCCCTCTGAACATTAACCGCTAATCAACTTGGCGTATGGGTTAGCGAATAGTAGAAGCAATGCTATAACTAGCGCGTAAATTGTCAGAGATTCGATCATGGCCAGACCGATGATCATGGTTGTGGTGATTTTGCCACCAGCTTCAGGATTTCTGGATGTGCCTTCGCAGGCACCACCGATTGCGGTCCCCATACCAATTCCACTACCAATAGCGCCCAGTCCGATAGCCAAACCAGCCGCTAGAACCGTCCACTGAGCAATACCGGCTGCCGCTGCCGACAGTTCAGCCGCAAAGGCCAGACTGGCGCACAGACTTACTGCGATCGTCATTAAACCAGCGATAACTAACTTTTTCATCAAACAAAAACCTCCATATTATTTGGAATATCAGTGAGCTTCTTCCAATGACCCGGATATGTACATCATGGTCAGCATGATAAACACGAGAGTCTGTATGAAAGAAGTGAACACTTGCAGAAACATCATTGGCAACGGAACCAGATAAGGCACCAACATGGTCAGGATTATAATAGCTAGGTCTTCACCCATTATGTTTCCAAAAAGTCGAAAACTTAGTGAAAGGATCCTGCTGAAGTGTCCTATTAGTTCGATCGGAAGCATTAGTGGAATCAGCCACGGCACCGGTCCAAGAAAGTGCTTGATATAATGTGTGCCGTGAGCCTTGATACCAACTATATGTGTGGTAAAAAAGGCTACCAAAGCCAACGACAGCGTGGTGTTCAAGTTGTTCGTCGAGGACTGCATCCATGGAAGTATCCCAATCAGGTTACACGTCAGAATGAAAAGTCCCAGAGTCGCTATCAGCGGGAAGTATGGTCGCCCTCTCTCACCCATGGTTTGCACCACAATATCTTCAAGGGTTGAAAGAACAACTTCCCAGAAATTCTGGCCTCCCCTTGGAACAATTTCGAGTTTGTTTTTTACAAGAATGGCTGCCACGACAAGAATGATCATTACCAACCACGTATTGAGAACATTGTTGATATCCGCGTGCGAAACACCATTTTGTTCGAAAAAATGACCCATCGAATGCAATAAAGGATTTGCAATGGTGTCAGTTAACACAGGCGGGTGAATGCTGGCTGACATTTATTAGACCTCCTTCGGCCTTCGATTAGATATGTATATTAGTGAAAGCATTAAAAAAAGACTAGCTGGAACCACTGAAAGCCCCGTGACCAATCCTATCGGATCAACCTCGGTGAATCTTACCAAAACAAACAGGCACAGTCCAAGAAAAATCAGTCTGAAATAAAAACCACCAATTAGAGCCACAATAGAGCGGCCTCTGTCCTGAAAACCCGATTTTCTTATTCTCCATGCGGACGCCCACGCGTTTAACAAAACAAGCGCCCCGCCGGAAGCATATCCGAGGGTGAACTTTCCGGAAGCTAACACGGAACTCGTAACCAAACCAATTATAAAAACAATCCCTGATAGGAATAACCAGATCCTGGGGATTTTTTCAAATTCCATTCGTCCGCCCCGAATATTCTGACCGACGCTGCTTTCTAAGCTCTATCATGACATTTCGGCCCGCAGCCGCTATTCCAAATAACAAAAATATAATGCTTAAATATGGAGACGTGTCAAACTTACCGTCCAACCAGTATCCGAGAGCAAACCCGATCAGGATTGCGAATGGTATCGACGATCCTAACTGTAGTCCATCTCCAACGAGTTTCCAGGTGGTTTGTAGGTTTTTCACTAGAGTTATCTTGGTTAGCAGAGAAATGCCGTGTTTGTCAACAAAGTTGTGATGGGAAAGGCTGAAAAAATCACATAGCTCCAAAAGACTCAGTAATTTTTAATCTCATAACATTTGGTATTTACAATCTAATCTCAGATCATTAGTCACAACGGTTACTATACACCGGCCAGGTTGACGCTTTTCATTGCCAGTGCTAATTTCATCAATATAAGTGCGGTATCTGTCTTTTTATTCCTCATTTTTTTGGCCTGGCCAACTTCAGTTGCAGGCAGAGGATTATTTTTACTTCAATGAATCTATCAGACAAATACAAATTAGGCGTTACCGGGAAAATAGTTGAGGCTTTTCTCACCTCAAAACTTCCCATAGTGTTCATCATCGCATCTTTAATGGCTGGAGCTGCGGCGCTAGTCGCCACCCCGAGAGAAGAAGAACCCCAAATAGTAGTTCCCGTGGTTGAGGT
>JAZDKD010000046.1:0-2848 GCA_043803345.1 Pseudomonadota bacterium | reverse complement strand
GCCCTTTTACCCAGAGAAATGTGACTGAATGCTGTTGACATAATGATAATAACCGTTCCCATAGATCGACATTCATGGCCTTTTCATCCTTATTTCTCCACCAATGATTGGCCTTCCACCGAGCAACCCACCCTTTTGTCATAGATTCGACAACATATTGAGAATCACTATAAAGTGTCACGCGACATCGCTCTTTTAAAGCTGATAGGCCAATAATCACGGCCATAATTTCCATACGATTATTGGTTGTGAACCGAAAACCTCCAGATAGGCGTTTTTCATGGTTATTATATCGTAAGATGACTCCATATCCTCCCGCTCCGGGATTTCCAAAACAACAACCATCAGTGTATATCGTCACATCTTTTAATTCATCCATGTTATCTTTACTGACTTCTCTATGCCGTTCTATTGTTGATGTTGCCCCGTATAGACACCGAACGAGACTGTCGAAAAACCCTAAAAACTACTATTCTATGGTCTTTTGTTGGTTTAAACTGGCTGATCTTTAACAAGGCAAAAACAACCGAAACCCAACAATTGGGCTTTTTCGACAGTCTCAACGCAGCAAATCAGCGGCGCGGTTTACCTCGTACGCTGGATTTGTCTTGTTAGGCCCCATAGCCACATCCACACGCGCCACACTGACAGAGAATCCAACCACACGCGATGCACTCCAAATCGACTGCGTTGTCCAGATGTCCTTTACAGAACCAGCAATGTGTGACGCGATGGCGGCGGCCCGTAGCCGTTGTGTCCACTTTCCTGACGCCCTTCCACTCAAGACCGAAGAAGGCGAGATTCGCCTTGTGACGCTCTTCGAGACTGACATCCTGAAGGATCTCGAGATTCTCCAGAGATGCGATCTGCCGCTTGGCCTTCAGCCGGAAATCGACCTGAACACGACACCCGACTGAGTCCGACGGACTCTCAAACAGACTCTGGATGTGGGTAACGCCGTCGAAGGTTCCGATGTATCCCTTCGTCTTGTGGCGGACGAGCATGCCTTGTTTCAGTTGTCTCAATTCACTCATGGCCTAACCAGTTATTGAGTAGTTTTTCCGGTTAAATATCCTAAAATAAAAAAGTTGAGAAATAAATTTTGGAAAATTAACCTTATTTTATAGTTTTTTAGCTTGATAAATCCAAAATATGGATGTTATCAGGAAAGCGGAATAAAATGGTTAAGATATAATTATGAATTGAGATTAGTTAACGGCGAAAAAGACGGCTTATTTAATGATAAAAATTAAAATTTATCAATAAAAAAAGAGGGATTGAAGACTGGATCATACAGGAACTGTTAGGAAATAGCGATGTCAGGACGACTATGATCTACACCCATACTATCAAGAGTCAGACCATCAAAGAGGCCAAAAGCCCACTCGATTTCTAACCTCAATACCTTCCGCAAATTGACGTTTGTTTGGCTTATCATGATTTTCCATAAATCATGCTTATATTCAAACAGAGTACCAATTCAGCCACTAAGGAACGCTTGCGCGCCGAAGCGCTTCAGTGCGCAGGCACGAAGGAGAAAGAATGGATATAACCTTTGTGGCTTAGTGACTTTGTGGCTGAGCTATTATCAAATAAGAAGCTGGGCCAGATTCGGCCTGACATTTTGTGAAAGATTTTCAGGAGGGTTGAAATGAAATTTATATTACCTCTTTCAACACTAATACTAATAGTAGCAATCATATTCGGCTTTCAACATTCCATGAGCAGCGGAAGCGAGAATCGAGAAAAGGGGACATCTATGAAGGAGAACCATAAGAGCTTAAGGACTGCCACGTTTGCCGGGGGCTGTTTTTGGTGCGTGGAAGCGGACTTTGAAAAAGTGGACGGTGTGGTGGAGGTGATCTCCGGTTATACAGGCGGGAACACGAAGAACCCGACCTATAAAGAGGTGTCGGCCGGAGGAACCGGGCATTTGGAGGCGGTCCAGGTGGTATACGATCCCGAGAGAATCTCTTACAAAGACCTGCTCGCCATTTTCTGGCGGCATGTGGATCCGACCGATCAGGATGGCCAATTTGTTGATCGGGGTCTGCAATATCGAACGGCCATATTCTATCACGATGAGGAGCAAAGGCGCCTGGCAGAGGAATCAAAAAAAGAGCTGGAGAGATCGGGGCGTCTTGGCAAACCCATCGTTACGGAGATCGTGAAGTTGGAGACCTTTTACCGGGCGGAGGACTATCATCAGGACTATTACAAAACGAACCCTGTTCGCTACAAATTCTATCGCTGGAATTCCGGCCGCGATCAATTTCTAAAAAAGGCCTGGGGGGGAGGTGAGGAACTGCGCAGAAAATTGACCCCCATGCAATACGATGTGACTCAGCATGAGGGCACGGAGCCGGCCTTTAACAATGAGTACTGGAACAACAAGAAGGAAGGCATTTATGTGGACATTGTCTCCGGAGAGCCGCTCTTCAGTTCCCTGGACAAGTTCGATTCAGGCACCGGCTGGCCCAGTTTTACCAGACCCCTTGTGCCCGGAAACATCGTGGAGAGAGAAGATCGCCGTCTTTTCGCGGTTCGCACGGAGGTCCGGAGCAAACAAGGGGATTCTCATCTCGGGCACGTCTTCAGGGACGGACCGCCCCCCACCGGTCTGAGATACTGCATGAATTCCGCCGCCCTTCGGTTCATTCCAAAGGAAGACCTTGAAAAGGAAGGTTATGGTGAGTACATGGGACTCTTTTAAGACAAGAACCCAATGCAGGCCTACGGCCGCAACCAAATTCAGACTCTGTAGTTTGAGGTTTAAGGAGCGCTTCGCTTGAGGCTTGAGGCAAGAAATCAGTTGCCTCCAACCTCCATCCTCCAACGTCCAACTTCT
>JAZDKD010000045.1:0-3841 GCA_043803345.1 Pseudomonadota bacterium | reverse complement strand
ACATAGATGGTGACCCGGACCATCCAATAAATGAGGGTTCCCTTTGCGCGAAGGGGGCCGCGCTTTACCAGACATCAAGCAATAATCCGACTCGCTTGAAAAAAGTCCTCTATCGAGCCCCGGGATCCGACAAATGGCAAGATAAATCCTGGGAATGGGCCCTTACGGAGATAGCCAAGCGCGTCAAGGGAACCCGTGATAAGAGCTTCATTGAGAAAAACAGCAAAGGGCAGGTCGTCAACCGAGTTGAATCGATTGCCCACGTCGGAAGCGCCGCAATGGATAACGAGGAACTGTGGCCTTTGCAGGCTATGATGAGGGCATTGGGACTGGTTTACATAGAACATCAGGCGCGTTTGTGCCACAGTTCAACAGTCCCTGCGCTGGCTGAGTCCTTCGGTCGAGGCGCCATGACCAACCATTGGATTGATCTTAAAAATAGCGACTGTATTCTTGCGATGGGAAGCAATCCCGCCTCCAATCATCCCATATCCATGAAGTGGGTGCAAAAAGCAAAGGATAAAGGGGGCAAACTCATTTCAGTTGATCCAAGGTTCACCAACACGTCCTCAGTGGCCGATCTTTACGCTCCAATCAGATCCGGGACAGATATCGCCTTTCTGGGAGGGATGATAAAATTCATCATTGACAACAAGAAATTCTTCAATGATTACGTCGTTGAATACACAAACGCCTCTTTAATAGTTGGGGATAAGTTCGGATTCGAAGATGGTCTTTTCTCAGGCTACGATAAGGGTAAGAGAGCTTATGACAAATCCACATGGGCGTACAAAAAGGATGAAAAAGGAAACATCCTCAGGGATATGACACTTCAGGATCCGAAATGTGTGTTTCGCCTCCTTTCAAAACACTATTCCCGTTACACCCCCGAGAAAGTGTCGGAGATCACAGGAACTCCCATACAGGAACTTCTCAAAGTCTATGAGACGTACGCCTCGACAGGAGTGAAAGACAAAGCTGGAACTATAATGTACGCCATGGGATGGACACAGCATACTGTAGGCGTCCAAAACATTCGTACAATGGCGATGATCCAGCTTCTTTTGGGTAACATAGGAATACCCGGCGGTGGAGTAAACGCTATGCGCGGGGAATCAAATGTTCAGGGTTCCACAGATCACGCTTTGCTTTTTCACATCCTTCCAGGCTATCTGAAAACACCAAACGCCAACCAAAAGACACTCAAAGAATACAATGACCAATCCACGCCAAAGGCGTCTGATCCGCGTTCGGTGAACTGGTGGGCCAACTATCCAAAATACTCTGTAAGTCTCTTAAAGGCTATGTGGGATGACAAAGCGTCCTCGGAAAATGATTTCGGTTATTCATGGCTCCCCAAGTTGGAGCCTGGAATTGATTATTCATGGCTAACCCTTTTTGATGAGATGTATAACGGTAAGATCAAGGGTTTTTTCGCCTGGGGCCAAAATCCGGCTTGTAGTGGCGCTAATGCTCACAAGGTTCGTAATGCCCTTGGAAAACTCGACTGGCTTGTGAACGTAAACATATTCGACAACGAGACAGGTTCTTTCTGGAAGGGTCCGGGCATGAACCCCAAGGAGATCAAGACCGAGGTATTCATGCTTCCGTGCGCCGCTTCAATGGAAAAGGAAGGTAGCATAACCAATAGCGGCCGATGGGCTCAGTGGCGTTACACGGCCGCAGCGCCTCCGGGAATGGCAAAGCCTGATGGAGACATACTGCATGAGCTGATGGCAAAAATTAAGGAACTTTACAAGAAGGGTGGCAAATTCCCTGACCCGATAGTGAATCTTAAATGGGACTATGCGAATGACAAGGGCCATTTTGACTCTCACAAGGCCGCCAAACAGATAAACGGCTATTTCCTGAAGGATGTCGAAATCCAGGGTAAGAAGTTCAACAAAGGCGACTTGGTGCCGGCATTTCCGATGCTTCAGGCTGACGGATCCACATCGAGTGGTTGCTGGATCTACTCCGGAAGCTACACTAACGACGGCAACATGATGTCCCGCAGGAAAAAGGATGACCCAACCGGCCTCGGCCTTTATCCTGGCTGGACATGGGCATGGCCGGTAAACAGAAGGATTCTATACAACCGTGCTGCCGTAGACAAAAACGGTCAACCCTGGAATCCCGAAAAACCCATAATTAAGTGGTCAGAGGGGAAATGGGTTGGCGACGTGCCTGATGGGCCCGCTCCGCCACTAGCTGATGAGAAAAACGGCAAATATCCATTCATCATGACCGCTGAGGGATTCGGTAGACTGTTTGGTCCGGGACTCAACGATGGTCCTTTTCCTGAACACTATGAGCCGTTGGAATGTCCGTTGCCCAAGAATCCCCTTTCTGGTCAGTATACCAATCCGGCCATTAGGATTTTTGGTGGTAAAATGGACAAGCATCTTACATGTGACCCACGATTCCCCTTTGTGGCTACTACCTTCCGGCTTACTGAGCATTGGCAGACAGGTATCATGACAAGGTGGCAGCCGTGGTTAATAGAGGCGCAACCTCAGATGTTCGTTGAAATCAGTGAGCAACTTGCAAAAATGAGGGGCATACAAAACGGCGAAAAAGTGAAAGTGTCATCAGCACGCGGTGAATTGGAATGTTCAGCCATCGTGACCACGCGGTTTCAACCTCTCAGGCTGGGCGACGTTACAGTCCATCAAGTTGGAATGCCATGGTGTTTTGGCTGGATCACGCCTAAAGACGGCGGCGAAAGCGCAAACCTTCTGACACCAAATGTTGGCGACGCCAACACCATGATTCCAGAAACAAAGGCGTTCATGGTGAACGTCGCAAAGGCATAGGAGGCGCAACATGGCATCTGGATTTTCAATTCTGGTAGACACATCTAAATGCACCGCATGCCGTGGCTGTCAGGTTGCTTGCAAGCAATGGAACGGACTGCCCGGTACAAATACAAAGAATGTTGGAAGCTACGAAAACCCTCAGGATTTATCTTTTGAGACCTTTAAGATAGTCCGATTCTCGGACGGAATAAGCTCTGAAAATAAGCCCTACTGGCATTTTTTCTCTGAGCAATGTCGGCAGTGTCTATCACCCGGATGTATGGCAGTGGCGGAAAAGGATGAAATCGTTCTGGACGAAAAAACCGGGGCTGTATTGTTCACGCCAAAAACAAAAGATCTGGATTTCAAGGCCACTCTTGAAGGATGCCCCTACAACATCCCAAGGCAAGATCCTAAGACAAAGCAACTTGTCAAATGTACCATGTGTTTTGACAGAATCACCAATAATGAGGTTCCCGCCTGCGTGAAATCGTGCCCAACCGGGGCCATGCAATTCGGGAAAAGAAACGAAATCCTAAGCGCGGCCAAGGGTAGGGTGGCGGAACTTAAGAAAACCCACCCCAAAGCCCAAGCCATAAACCCTGATGAAGTTCGTGTCATATACATAGTCAAAGATGATCCAAAAACCTATTGGAAATTTGCGCCTGGGAAATAACCCCCACTTCTTATTCGGGCGCCTTTTACATGATTAGTCCATGCAAACGGCGCCTTAGCTCAGACTGAAGACTGTACTTCCTTTTCAAGGATGTCCAGAATCTGGGACGCCATTCGCCAGCAATAAAGAAAGGCTCCGATATGGTTCGAAGCCTTAACTTGATAATTCATCAATGGTTTTTTGGTGGTGATGATGGGATTTGAACCCACTACCCCGCGTTGCGAACGCATTGAAAAGAGCCGGCCTGTAAGAAATCCTTAACTGTTTCAAGCACTTTCAAAATGCCACTAGACGAAATACCACAAAGATGTGAGCAAAAATGTTAGCAACGTCTCTGAATGAAAAGAATTCCTACGTGCACACAGGC
>JAZDKD010000044.1:0-2547 GCA_043803345.1 Pseudomonadota bacterium | reverse complement strand
CCAGCGCAACTTGCGTTGCCCCTGCAAGTCCCTGATAAACGGAATAACATCCTGGCGAAGGCCGCCAAAATAGTCATCCGCAATTGGGACAAAAGTATCGACTATACGAGTAAGATCAGGCGCTTCCATGCAGTTACCTCCAACACATTCGTTTCTTTGCTGACCTTCGTGGGGAACAGCCAGCATCTCCCTATTCCCGGTCCCCACGTCGAACCAGCGGGAAGCTGAGGGGCGCAAGTTCATAAGCCCCCCCTCTCCAGCCAAATGTTAAACACTAGCTTGTCAAATCGTTCCAATTTTCATTGACGAACATTGCATATCGAAGAAGCATAGCGAGCGAAGTATAAGCTTCATTATCAGATATTTGAGATGCTTTTCCATGTCCCGCTTCATCTCTCCAGTATTTAAGGAGTTCCGTAAGGCCTTGAAATTCTCGCTTTATATGTTCCTTAGCTTGTCCGATAATTATGTTTTCAACTCTCTGTCTGCCGTTTGCTGTCGAATAGGTCTTCAAAACATTATTCTCATCTCCGCTCTTTTTTATAGCGGTTGCAAGCATGATGGATTCAGCAGCAGCTCCACACATTACGCAGCAAGCCAAATAAGCGTGCGCTCCGTAGCAGCGAATCGCCTCTTGAGACCTACTGTAGAAGCCTGGACCAAATCTGGATTGAAAAGGTCTCATCATCTCGGCAAATCTTCCCGGCTCGGTAGGAACAAACACGTCCGGATCCTCGTCTTTAAGCCATTGTCGGCCAAAAGAGGTAATAGAGTATCCGCTCCCACCAGCACCATCATCAGTCGTCTGAGCTCCATGCTCTTTTACACCAGGTCGAATAATGCCACGGCGGCACAATTCCCACACAGCATCTACAAAAATCGGATAAAGGTCTCTTACAGCGTAATCTTCGTCATGCGGCCCTGGACGTGGATTGTTTTTGGAAAAGTGCCAACGAATCACGTTAGGTAGATAAATATCGTAGCCATAATTGGAATACCGGCTTGGGAAACCTTGTTTAACCCATTGAAGAATCAACTTGACAGAATCTTCCTGTTTCATTGGCCTTCCTCCCTTGGAAATTCATGGAACAAGTGTATGACGCCGGAAGCAAGCCGCCCGGCCACAGACGCCATTATGAAGACGTGCCAAGCTTATTCCGGCCTGCCTTGGGTGACCTGTTGGCTTCATTCATTTTCTTCTTCTTCCTTTTCGGGCGCTCTCTCGCGGGCATCGGACGGCGATCATAACCCCACGGTCGAATATGACCTCATGCTGGCCGTCATCGGCTATCAATGCCTGCCTGCGCTTCATGCTCGCAGCCCTGACCTCCTTGACAGTGCCCTCGGAGAATTTGCACCGGTAGCCGCAATCGCAGATGTAGGAGGATGGATAGATTTCCTGGGGCATGATAAAATCTTATCCGCAGGGAAGCTTGCTGTCAATCAAAAATGGTGAGAGGGCTTTTTGAAAGAACCTTCAGCCGAGGACACAAAGTAAGGAAAGGTCGGTTCGCTTCCCAGCGGACCGGAGAACCAAGTTTCACAAAAGTGGGTTAGCACCTACAAGGCGTGAGGATTGGGTTGTGTTAAGAGTTGACTATTTGCGATTGAAAGAGAGAGTAACGACTTAGCTCAGCGGTGGCTATCAGCCATCCGCTGGAGTTGCTTGGAGATAAGTCGTCAGTATTCATTCTTGATGTGGACAAGGCGACCTTCACGGTCGTATACACGATGACTCAGATGTATGGAGATTCTGTTACGGGAGTGCTGGACCATTAAGGACCCAACGCATTTTTTGGTGCTTAACGCCGGTTTACACGGCTGGACCAGGGTTATCATGTGAACCCAGGGGCCGGATGTTCTCCGGCAAGGTGAAGCAGTCTTCACTACCACATAGTAGACACCGTGGTTTTGAGACTTGGTCACTGAGTAGATTGTAACGGTTCCGACCTTTTCTTAGGTCATTTCCAAGAAAGAATGTCTGAAACTCAATGTGCTGGACTTCAGGCGGCAAATGTGGCTTCAGAGGTAAAAGCCTGGTTAACTACGAACGGCCTCCGTCCGCCTTGGCCCGACGCTCAGCTACTAATCGCTTGTTTTGCGCAATCCAAGTATTCTATTAAGCGAAACCAGACCTGATGGACTTTCGTAGCTGAAGCGCCCCCAGATGACCACTCTTGTACCTGAAAAGCTGCAGCGATTACACGAGAACATGAGGAACGGCATGGACATAGCATACCTCTCTATTTTTGAGGCTAACGATTAGGGTGAACTTCGGTTAACTTGAATTCTTCAAAAATTCTCAGGGATCTCAAACTCGAAATTACATAAAGGACAAAATACTCTCCCGTGTCTACCGACTGGCACTTTTAATTTCCGAGAACACTTGGGGCAATCTATGATACGTCCCAAATTCTTTAACTTCTTGCAACCATCCGAATCCCCTTTAGAACAAGATCTTTGGAAATCAAGTATTGCATTGTCTGTTTCGCCTTTTGCTTCATAAACAAGTCCTCGATTGAAGTAGTACACAGAATTATTCGGATT
>JAZDKD010000043.1:0-3735 GCA_043803345.1 Pseudomonadota bacterium | reverse complement strand
ATCTTTTCCTTGAGCTTATCAGAAACAGGCTCAAACTTGGGCGGCTTAAGCCTCCTTGTTTTGGATTCTACAGTTATTCTTGCTAAGTCAAGTAGATCCTTTTTTTCGTCAGCCGTCAATCCCATGTCTACACCAACTTCTGTTGCTCTAGGACTCATGTCGCTCACCTTAAAATTATTTTAGCGGGCTATTACAAATGGAGCTTTCATGGAAATAACGCAAGACTAGTCAAGCCTGACGTTTCTTCAAGATCAAACATTATGTTCATGTTTTGAATTGCGCACCCAGAAGCCCCTTTGACCAAGTTGTCGATCGCCACCATTATCACGCAGTAGTCTGTTCTCGAGTCTATTTCAACCGAAATATGAGCAAAATTTGACCCTCTAACCCTTAAAGTATCAGGAAAGACACCACCAGACAAAACCCTTACAAATGTTTCATCCTTGTAGAAATCGCTAAAGGCCCTCCTAATGGTCTCAGGTTCCGCTAAGGGGCGAGTCCTCAAATAAATTGTGCTGACCATGCCCCGGCTGACGGGAATTAGATGTGGAGTAAATCTAACCTTGATATTTCTCATCGCCAAAAGGGACAGTTCCTGCTCCATCTCAGGAATGTGTCTGTGTCCAATGACACCATAGGGTTTGAACCCTTCTCCAGATTCACAGAAGCTGGTATTGAGTTTCGCTCCCCTCCCAGCGCCAGATATCCCTGATTTTGAATCGGCGATCACGCACGTCGTCTCCAATTCAGGAAAATTAACGGCAGGGGCGGTTCCCAAAATTACTGTAGTTGGGTAACAGCCCGGGTTGGCAACCAGATCAGCTTTCTTGATCTCCTGCCTGTGAATCTCGGGTAGTCCGTATACGGCGCTGCCTAATAAATCGGGGTCCGGGTGTTGTCCATACCATGATTCATAAGTGCCAAGGTCCTTCAAACGAAAATCGGCCGACAAGTCTATGACTCTTATTCCATTTCTAAGTAAGCGACGCGCTACCGGCGCTGAATCACCGTGCGGCAAAGCTAAGAAAGCCACGTCAGGCTCACATGTTTGAATTAGCTCGTCAATCTCAACGATGGGAAAATCTTTGTCTTGAGGAATATAATTGAAAACCTCGCTAGCTTTTTTATTAATCCACGTACGTGAACTGCCGCCTATAACACGAACCTCCGGATGACCTGAAAGCATCCTAATCAGCTCTATCCCAGTGTATCCCGTTGCCCCAAATATTAAAGCTCTGATCATCTTGAATTAAAATCCCCTCTAAGAATCTCGCCTGTAGTTTGGAGCCTCTTTAGTAATAACAACGTCATGCACATGGGATTCTTTGAGACCGGCGGACGTAACCTTGACAAATCTTGCCTTAACCCTGAGGTCACGAAGAGTGCTTGCCCCCAGATATCCCATACCGGCCTTAAGCCCTCCGATGAGCTGGGTTATTGAGTCGGCGACAGGACCCTTGGCCGGGACCATGCCAACTATGCCTTCCGGCACTAACTTGTGCTCCGCGACACCTTCATGCTGGCCATATCTGTCGCGTGAGCCTTCTCTCATTGCCTCGAGGGAACCCATTCCTCTATAAGATTTGTAAGATCGCCCCTGATAAAGCACCGTCTCACCAGGACTTTCATCAGTTCCGGCGAGCAGACCGCCAACCATAATGGTGTCTGCTCCCGCAGCAAGGGCCTTGGTGACATCTCCGGAAAACTTTACTCCTCCGTCTGCGATTATCGGTACGCCCAACTCTGAGGCAACCTTGGAGCACTCTAGGATTGCGGAAATCTGAGGAACTCCAACTCCTGCTACAATCCGTGTGGTGCAAATCGAGCCAGGCCCAACCCCCAGTTTGACCCCATCCGCTCCAGCGCTTACCAGATCACGGACAGCTTCTGCAGTAGCAATGTTTCCACCTATGACTTGGCAATCCTTATAGTTGGTCTTGATGTCCCTTATAGCATCCATTACGTTTTTCGAATGTCCATGAGAAGTGTCAACGACAATGACATCCACTCCTCTGCGTATGAGAGCTTCGACTCTCTCTTCCCTGTCGGGACCTACGCCAACTCCGGCGCCTACACGCAAACGACCAAACGCGTCTTTTGCCGAATTTGGATACATTATGGCTTTTTGAATGTCCTTGATTGTTATAAGGCCCTTTACGCGGTATTCTTGATCTACAACAACTAATTTTTCAATTCGATGCTTGTGAAGCAATGCCTTTGATTCTTCTATTCCTATTTTTTCGTCCACGGTGATAAGGTTATCTTTCGTCATAACCTCTTCCACTCTCAAATCAAGGTCTTCAACAAAACGAAGGTCCCTATTCGTTAATATCCCCTTTAAATATCCGTTGACAGTGACAGGTACTCCAGAAATATGATATTTTTTCATTATCTGAAGGGCGTCCAGAATCTTTTGATCGGGATGAATTGTGATAGGATCCACAATCATTCCTGACTCTGACCTCTTCACACGGTCAACCTCTCTGACCTGATCTGGTACACTCAGATTCCGATGAATTATACCTATCCCGCCTTGGCGGGCCAAACTTATGGCCATTTCAGATTCGGTGACCGTGTCCATCGCTGCGCTTACAATGGGAATCTTTAAGGTGATTGTGTTGGTCAGCCTGGTTTGGACATCAACTTCTGATGGCAATAATTCAGAATAACAGGGAACCAGAAAAACATCATCAAAGGTTAAGGATTCTTTAACGACCATTGAGAATTCTCCATTAAATATTGAGAGTCACTCTATTCACTAGCACAAGACACAGCCATACTGTGGCACGCAAGTTTATTCCAACCGATTCCAAAAAAATTCTCTAAAGTTCACGGGACAAAAGAATTATCGAGGAACCGGCGCGGAGTCTTGGATTCTCCCTACATATTCCAATCCTTTGACAACATTGCGGGACGCCGATTCCAGAAAAATATCCAGATAGCTGTTCCATTTCTTCCTGGGATATTCGAGCTGCGGTTCACCTTTTATTTCACCCAAACGGGCAGCCAAATTTGTAGCGTCGAAAAAATTGCCCATTGAATCAACTAATCCCATTTCTTTTGCTGAACTCCCAGTAAAAAATCTACCATCGGCTATTTGTCTTAACTTTGTTTCATCTATCTTTCCCTTACGACCCTCAAGAACATCGGAGATAAACTGTTCATGCACCTCAGTCGCAAAGTTTTGAAGTATCTCTCGTTCCTTGTCATTAAGGGGCTTAACCCCCGTTCCAATATCCTTGAAAGCTCCTGCCTTTATAACATTGACGTTGACACCAATTTTTTCAATCACTTTGTGAAGATCCGGCAACATCATAATTACACCAATGCTTCCGGTTATCGAACCCTTAGAGCAAACAATGCTATCGGAACTTGACGCAATGTAATAAGCGGCCGAAGCTCCCACTGTTTCAATCGAAGCGACAACCGGCTTATTTTTTCTTATTTTTTCGATTTCACGATAGATTTCCTGGGCCGGGGCCACGGTGCCCCCCGGTGAATTGATCCTTAGAACGATTGCGCGAACTGATGATTTCTTACTAAACTTTCTTAAATCTTTGAGGGTCTCGTCAGAACTCATTATTGTCCCTTCGATGGGTATGACTCCTATTTTATTACCATAATCCAGGAATCCCGCCATTCGGGAGGATCCTTCATCATTGTCAAAGAACTTTGAAAAAGTGAACACCATCCCCACAAAAATCATCATTAAAATTATGAGAAATATGATGGAAA
>JAZDKD010000042.1:0-2350 GCA_043803345.1 Pseudomonadota bacterium | reverse complement strand
TGATACAAGACCTTGGGACACGACATATTTGGGCCGAAGACGCGAATGTGGATGAAAAGCGGTCAATCGTTTTAATCTGGTCTGAGATGTCGCGATAAACAAAATGCAGTATAGGGTGAGACAGATTCAGGACGGAGCCGTTTACCTCAAGCTTTTCATGGAGTGAGTCACCAGACCAATGGCCCATCTCGCGCCTGATTAACCGGACTTTTCTATCGGGAAACCAACCACCATGGCGAATCCAGCGATTGAGGTACCAGCTCAATCTAGGAAAGGAAAAGCCAACGATTGTAGAGTCGGCTTGCGCTAAAGATCCCAGAATTTCCTTGCGGCCCTCGTCGGTAATCATCTCGTCAGCGTCGAGCGACAAAATCCATTCAGAAGTGGCCACACCCATGGCAAATTGTTTCTGTTTCGCGTAACCCTCAAAGTCGTGATGATAGAGGCGAACACCATGCTTCTTACATATCTCTGTGGTCCTGTCCGAACTGCCGGAATCAACAACCACGATTTCGTCGGCAAACGACACGCTTCTCAACAGCCGTTCAATTCTATCCTCTTCATTGAGCGTTATTATTGCTACACTGAGTGTGGGAGATTTGTCGGCCAAACTCATTAACCAGCCTCAGGGGAGAGACGCGAACGCCGGGATTCAATCGAACCAGTATCTAAATAAATTTAGGATAACGTATTACAAAAAAGCTGTATCATAACATGAGGCGATAACGGACACGGAATCGTCATAAACAGGAGTTAACATAATATATCTTATCGGACATTATATGGACCTGTCGTTTTAAGTTCGCCTCAAAATCAATACGGTTTTCCCGTTGGGAATAACTCTAGAGCCTTTTGCATGTCAGAAACCTTGAAAATGAATAACGCCGCCTCACTGTCAGAAAAGCCGGAACCATATGTGTAAGATATGTTGATGCCCTCATCTCCAAATGCCCTGGAGATTTTGTTAAGAATTCCCGGAGTATTGCCCAGAATCATCCCGATGACGTCCTGCGCTTTGATTTTGTATCCAGCGTCATTAAGTGCCTCCATGGCCTTGTCTGGATTGTCAGTGATCATTCTGATCATTGAATAGTTGGACGATTCCTGAAGGATCGCCTCGTAATAATCCCGGGGAGCTACTCGTCGACCAGTTTGGCTTCGGACGTCGTAAAGCGCCAGTAGATATTCGTTGGCGTCTTGAATGCTCAACGCTTCAATATTTATGTGTTCTTGCTTTAGGATATCGGTAAGTTTGGCGAGTTCACCTGGTGCGTCCGCGAGCATGACCTCTAATTGTTTTTTTACGGGCATCTCAATCTCCAAATCGATGTGGGTTTGGTTTGGCATATTATGCAATAGTTGAGCTTCTAATGAAAACCTTTTCATGATAAACTTTTTATATCATATGTTATGCGCAGGGAACTATTGTCCGCAGGCCGGCCTGAATTTTTCATTGCGAATCTAGATGGTCATTCTTTTTTCACTTATCTGGCCGTGTCTTAGGACAGGCGAACTTACTTCAAATATGAATTCAGGGGGTTAGTTGTCGCAGGTGTTGATTTGGATTAATGAAATGCGCAATGAGGTCGAGCTACTTCGCTCCTTCCATTAAGCTTTTCAAGCGCGTTATCGGTTTTTTGGAGGATCATTGGAAGCCATAGGTTTTGAACATCATTACCTTAGCAATCTTTTGTCCCGCCGAGTTTGTTCGGAGGACGGCAATTGGATCGGAAAAATCAATGACCTTACCCTGAATCTAGAAATGCCTATTCCTGAAGTAGTCGGCCTAACTTACAGGCGAGAATTGTCAGGTCGCAAGTTTTATCTTTCGTGGGCAGAAGTCGCCAATTTAGACGATGGTTTGGTTATGGTCAAAAAGGAACATGGCTCTCCCTTGCCGATTGATCAAAAAATATTGCCGGATAATGAGGTCTTCTTAAGAGAATTCCTTTTGGACAAACAGATCGTCGATGTTCACGGGGCAAAGGTTGAGCGTATCAACGACCTAATGTTCATAAGATCCGACGGGAAACTGTTACTTGTTCAAGCCGACGTGGGTTTGAAAGGCTTGCTCAGGAGACTTGGCTTTGAGAAACCTGTCATGCGGTTTTGTAAATGGTTTTTTGATTACGAGCTTAAGGATAGATTTATAGCCTGGAACTATGTGGAGCCTCTTGCTTTCACTGATCGGCTCAAACTACAGGTCCCACAAAGTCGACTTGCGGAACTTCATCCTGCAGACCTTGCGGACATCATAGAAGACATGGATGTCCACGAGAGATCAGCTCTGGTTGAGACCTTGGATGAAGAGGTCCTTGCGGAGGCCATTGAAGAAATGGATCCCAAAGTT
>JAZDKD010000041.1:0-4109 GCA_043803345.1 Pseudomonadota bacterium | reverse complement strand
ACGATGAACGCATAAAAAACCTGGAGCAGTTGGCTCTGGAAGCAAAAAAGCTTTATGAGCGTTCTCCCGTCAAATATGGAAAAGGGGCTACTATATAAGATTGAGTTAAAAAAATGGCTCATTCCGAAACAAATCGAGAACAAATCAGAGCTTTCGTAGCATTACAACTGCCGGATAATGTTTGTAAATTTCTCGGCGAAATCAGCTCCATCCTTCAACAGAGCAGGGCGGATGTTAAATGGACTAGGGCGAATTCAATTCACATCACTTTAAAATTCCTGGGTAGCGTTGATGTCTCTCGTGTATCTGAGATTGAACGCGTGCTAGAAACTGTTTGTTCGAGTCAAACTCCCTTTTTCACATCCATTGCAGGCCTTGGCGCCTTTCCAAATCTTGTACGTCCCCGAGTCATCTGGGCCGGCTTGATTGATGGTTCCTCTCATCTGGAGCGAATAGCTCAACTTATGGATATGGCATTCGAGAATCTGGGGTTCAAACGCGAATCCAGGGCCTATAGCCCTCATCTAACACTCGGAAGAACAAAATCTGACCAGGGTAGGGAAAGACTCGTTGATTTAATACAAAGCCTTGAATGCGAAGGACCAAGTTTTAAAGTCGATAGAGCGACACTTTTCCAGAGTATATTGAGCCCAATTGGTCCCACGCACATTCCACTATCGATTTTTAATTTTGGAAAATAGAGTTCGAATTGACCAACAAGAAGAGGGAAGGGCTCTTATTGAAATCAGTTTGTAAAAGACGTGACGTTTGTCAATCATGCCATCCGGTCTGTGGCGCAAAACCGCTCTCCGTGATTTTTCTCTTACTCTTCATGATCCAATATGGACTGGCGGACGGAATATGTGAAAAGTCAACTATTGGAATGAGCCACCAGGTTGCCTCAGAAAGAACAAACGAGTATGAGAGTAGGAAAAACTTGAATCCTGATCCAATGGACATGGGTGATTTTTCCATAGAAAGAGAACCCGTCGAACAACGATTGGCGCCTTACGACACTTGTTTACCCGGACTTTACAGAGACTGGCGGGAATTCAGTGTTGATCAGATAGAATTTAGAAAGAAGCACGGTATTCTGGGGGCCAGAATCCTTATAGATAGGACCAGATACCAGATTCGAATTCTTGCTTTAATGGTTGATGGATCGACGAAAGAAACTTATCGTGGAGATGTTGCCGTAGGAGCGGCTAAATCACCAACACCCAGAGGCTCCTTTATCATAAACCACATCTACTGTTATCCCGATGTCATTTTTTTCGCTTCTGAATCACAACCTCTTGCGAATCTATATAGAGGTCTTTTCGTTCCACTTCAGATCTGCGACGGATTTGGGAGATGTCAGCGTTATAACGAGTTGGGTCTTCACGGTTTTGAGCTATCGGCTCATCCCAGTCCTGAAACTATACAACCTGGCGTATTCGGGGCAAATTCAGCCGGGTGTGTCAGAATCGCGGACCCATGCTCTTTTAAACGACATTTGATTACTCTGGCCGGAGTGGGGAAAGTCCTGAAAAACGACCGCGGTTCTTACCATTGGCTGAACAAAAACGTTGATGTTGAAATATTCGATCAGGAGCCAGAGCTTACGGAAACTATCACTCTGGCAAAAATACTCGAAGAGGGACTAACATCTGTTGTGTCAGGTTTTCGGAACGTGATTAATATCTTTGGCCCCTGATTCGATCTCGTCCCGGATCATCTTTGAAACAGAGATCGCAGCTAAAGCCCCAAGGTGGACAGCCATCGAAGAAAGATCACGCTTGCGATTAGAAATAGCCCTGTTACCCACCAATTGAAAGCTTCTTTCATTTTTACAGCCTGGTATTCAATCGGATTATTCTATCTTAACCTAACACGGTTTCAGTAAAGTTTGTAGGGCAACCTTTCCAGACGAAAACAGGGCCTAACCGCAAATACTTATTTCGTCAGGAGAGTGGTGGCGGAAAGGCCACCACATTAGGAATTAATAAATGCGGACCACGAATGTCCGATAATTAAAAAGCCCTCAAAACCCGGTGGGGGGGGTTTTGGGGGTGGGAGGGTGTCCACCCGGGCAGAGGTCTACATGGGAACTGTTTGGTATAACCCAAACTTTGTTCTCACAGTTGTGGAATATAGGATAGTTCTAAGCAAAAGTCAATAAATTACTTTAATAAATATATATAATATCTTGTTTTCATTTTAAATGTAAAAACTAGAAATGTGACTGGCATGGTCAGCCTGTGGGGCTTAGACTATGGAATAGTGTCAACCCCAGAGTGGTCATGGTTAATGCGATCAGCATTATCACCGAACTCCAGGCCACAATATTGAATGTCCGTCCATTTGTAAAGTCACGCATTACAGACTTGTCATTAACGAGATAAAGCATAAATAATAAGATCACAGGAAGAACAAGTCCGTTCAATATTTGCGAGACATACATTATTAGAACTAACGGAAGATTTGGAGCAAGAATTACTAGTCCAGAAAAGAAAATGGTAAAACAGTACAGTCCGTAAAATTGAGGCGCTTCCGAGAATTTCTTATCCAGACTGGATTCCCAGCCAAACGCCTCGCAGATGGTGTACGCGGTGGACAGGGGTAAGATTGCGGCTGCGAAAACGGACGCGTTAAATAGACCAAATGCAAAAAGCCATGTGCAGTATTTACCGGCCAGAGGTTCAAGGGCGAGCGCTGCCTGAGACGCTTCTTCAACAACAATTCCTGCCTTGAAAAGGGTTGAGGCGCACGCCAGAATGATAAAGAAAGCCACCACTGAGACAACTATAGAGCCAACGATCACATCAATTCGCGCCGCTTTCAGATCTTGTATTCTCAGTCCCTTATCAACAACTGAAGACTGTAAATAAAACTGCATCCACGGAGCGATTGTGGTGCCGACTAAACCGGTGAGCATCAACATGTATCCTGAATCAAACTGGATGGAAGGTGATCCAATAGCGTCGGCGACTTCTACCCAATCAGGCTTTACGATAAATCCAACTACTACATATGATATGTAAAATACGCAGGCTGTTAGGAAAACCTTCTCTACCGAACTGTATGTGCCCTTCACGGCTAACCACATCAAAAACAAGATCCCAAAAGGTATGGCCAGGTATTTTGAAACCCCAAAAATTTCCATAGAAGCCGCAATCCCAGCAAACTCGGCAATGGTGTTCCCAAGGTTGGTAATCACGAGCAAAATCATCAGATAGAAAGTTACCTTGACTCCAAAACGCTCCCTTATTAGATCTGAGAGTCCCTTCCCAGAGACTACTCCCATTCTCGCTCCCATCTCTTGCACTATGATAAGCACCACAGTGATGGGAACAAGAGTCCAAAGCATAGCCAGGCCGTAGTTTGCTCCAGCTAGGGAATATGTGGTGATTCCTCCAGCGTCATTATCTACATTCGACGTTATGATACCCGGGCCCATGAGCGCCAGAAGAGCCCATAACCTTATGACCCTGGATCTGAATAGCTGAGCGCCTGAAATTTTGATTTGACTGAAATTCGACAATTTACCTGTCCAAAATTATAATTACTTGCCTAAATGTGGGGCCAAGATTTCGAGAAGAGCTTTGAACCTAACAACCCCAGCGATCCTGTCCTGATCGTCCAGAACAGGAATACCTCTAAAACCATACTTTCCGAAAAGGTTCGCCAGATCTTTGGGACCGTCACTGATCCTAGCGGTAATCATTCTTGAGGTCATTATTTCCTCTAGGGGGGTAAAGATTTCGTTGGAAAGAAGCTCTTTGAGATTTGTTACTCCCAGCAATTTGCCGTCGGAGTCAATTATGTAAAGATAATAAACGACGTCCATTTCATTGGCGTGACGTCTTATGTGGGCCAGAGCTTCTACTATGGTGCGGTCTGGAGGCAGAGTCATAAATTGGGTTGTCATCAGACCACCAGCCTCATCTTCCTCGTGAGCTAAGAGTCCTTTAACCTTCTTTTCATATTCGGAATCCATCTCCCTAAGGATCCCTGTAGCGGTTTCGCTAGGTAGGTCAGCTATAAGGTCAGCGGCTTCATCCGGAGACATCTCCTCGATGATATCAGCGGCTTTGTCCGGCTCCAGACGTCTCATGATTGCGATCTGA
>JAZDKD010000040.1:0-4970 GCA_043803345.1 Pseudomonadota bacterium | reverse complement strand
CGTGCTTTTCTCAATCGTTCTTCTGTTCCACTTTAACGTCATTTTTTACCGTCGTCCCTTCGGAACTTGGCTGAAAACCGTTTATTTTGCCGCCTGCAATTTCTCGAAGAGCCATAACCACTTCTCTATTATCACGAGTACGCACCATGAGAGGGGCTCCTCTTTTTAATTCCTTGGTCCTTTTGGACGCCAAAATTACAAGGGCAAATCTATTTTCCACCCAATCCAAACAATCTTCCACTGTCACTCTAGCCATTGTTTTCCCCTTTGTTTATTCAATGTCTCATTCTATGTTCTGAATTTGTTCTCTAATCTTTTCCACTTCTGATTTGATGTTAACAACATGCGCTGAAATGTCAGTCGACGCCGACTTAGCCCCCAATGTGTTAACCTCCCTGTGCAATTCCTGCAATAGAAAATCTAACTTTCTACCCAAAGGTGAACCTTGTTTTCCAAAAGTCAGGAACTGATCTACGTGGCTCCTTAGTCTAATGAGTTCTTCGCTCACGTCCGATCTCTCCGCAATTAAGGCAAGTTCCTGCAACAGTCTATCGTCATCGATTTCCAAACCACCGGTTACCTCGCGAACTCTCTTCTCGAGTCGAGTTCTCGCTTCAGATGACGTTTGCTCTACAAGCGGGAACAGTATATCTATAGTCTCCCCAATTGAAACGAGACGAGTTTCAACATCGCCCCAAAGAGCCAATCCCTCGGCCTTTCTCATTTCATCAAGTGCGTTTAGAGCCTTTCGCAAGCTTGTTTCAACGAAAACCCATTCCTGTTCGAAGCCGCCTAAGTTTTCCGCGGTAGAAATTATTTCTTTCATGGTCAACATGTCGGAAACGGATATTTCACCCGCTAGGGAGAACTTGTTTTTTAGTTCGAGGAGACATGCGTAATAACGCTCAGAAAGATCGTGATCGACGGAAAGTTCCATCAGTGCCCCTTTAGCGCCTGATCGTGTAACGGTGATCTCGAACTTTCCTCGACTGTTTTTTTCCGAAACTATTTTACGAATTTGAGGTTCGAAGCAGTTATATGTTTTTGGAAGCCTAATAAACATGTCCAGGAAACGATGGTTGACCGCCCTGATTTCAGTGACGATTTCAACATCGTCACAGGAATAGCTTCCGCGACCAAATCCAGTCATACTCTTTACAAATTTTTCAATCAACGCTGCTTCTCCAGCTTTTCTTTATACTTTTCTCGGATGTGATTCAGCAATCCTATGAGTTCCGAATCTGCGTAGTCCGGATATGTCCATTCCAAGGGTTGATAACTCGAGCGACGAAAAACCAGTGTCAGGTCGGCAAAGATTCCGTGGTTGAGATAAATCCTGTGAGCGTTATTCTTGCCTGTAGCCAGGACAAAATTTCCCAAAGACATTACTCCCGGGTCCAGGTTAAACTGCCTTCGCCCTCTACTGCTCCATTCTTCCTCAATGGAATTAGTTAATATCTTGAAATGGGCCAACTGTGACGGATCAACTAGTCGATTGAACGCAACAACCCAGCGCTTGATTCCAGATCCTAACTCTACGTCATAGTATTTAGTGAAATCAAATTTGAGTGGACCAAGGATATCCTCCAAATTCCCGAACGCAGCTATGAGATGCTTTTCCAGATACTTAACAGGGCTTTCCCTGGCACTAAGTATGCTGAGGATCAATTGGGCCGGATCCGGTTCTGTTGGGAGACTCAATTTTATAGACCTTCGATTTCATTCAACTTATAAATCCTGTGGCTCTCTATGCTTTTCTAATCTTTTCCTCTTCCTCTTCAGATGTCTTGCATTCTATGCAATGCGTTGTTACCGGCCGAGCCTCAAGACGTTTGAAATCTATTGGTTCTCCACAGACTTCACATAATCCAAAACTTTCATCATCAATTTTTCCCAGGGCCTTTTTAATTTTGTTGATCAACTTTCTCTCACGGTCACGAATCCTGAGTTCAAAATTCCTATCTGATTCAAGTGACGCTCTGTCAGTGGGATCTGGGAAAGCTGTTTTTCCTTCCCCTTCAGTCATATCATCCACCGTGCGTTCCGCTCCACGGACCAATTCGTCAAGCTGCCTCTGTAAAATTCCTCCAAAATATTCGAGGTCTTCTCTATTCAATTTCATCACGCCCTCCGAGGGTTTACCTCAGTTATTTAAATTGAGGTTATTATGTTTTGCGCGTTTTTTATCGCATTAACAATACTGGAGAAACGACTTCATACTCAGCGAAAAGAGCTGAGTGTCCAAACCTTGATGTAGGTTGCTCAAGAAGCAAAAGGAATCTGCCCTTTCCCAAGCAAATCATGTAGATGAATTATGCCCAGCCATTTGCCTTCGTTGTCTGTAACAGAAAGCGCTGTAATTAATTTGCTTTCCATAATTTCCAGAGCCTCCGCCGCTGTCCTTGCCGCTTTTATGCTAAGCGGATTTGTCGTCATAAGATTTTGAGCTTCCTCATTAAACAAATTTGAGCCATTGGCCAAGGCCCGCCTGAGGTCTCCGTCAGTTATTATACCAATTAGTGTGTCTCCGGATGTTACCATTGTCAATCCAAGGTTCTTGCCATTAATTGATTCAACGATTTCAGATATCTTGGAGCTTGGAGAAACTCTAGGGACAGAAGATCTTTCTAACATCATGTCGCTAACTTTCAGCTTCAACCTTTCTCCTAGACTACCGGCCGGGTGGCTTCGCAAAAAATCCTCTCTCTTGAAACCTCTTCGAACCATCAAGGCTACGGCGAGAGCGTCTCCCAAAGCCAAGGTTGCCGTAGTAGAGGCCGTTGGGGCCATATTTAAAGGACACGCTTCTTTGTCTACCCTGCAATCCAAGGTCATTTCCGACATACGGGCCAATGTTGACGACATATTCCCGGTCATACCAACTATGCGCGTGCCCCATTTTCTGACGGTAGCTGCCAGCGATGTTATCTCTGTCGTTTCCCCACTGTTGGATATGGCGATCAAAGCATCATCTCTGCCTACAATTCCCACGTCCCCGTGTAAACCTTCCACAGGATGAACAAAAATAGCGGGAGAACCAGTGCTGGTAAAGGTTGCGGCAATTTTCCTACCTATGATTCCTGATTTTCCAACTCCCGTAACAATTATTCGTCCTCTCAAGGCATACAATAGATCAACCACCAACTCAAATTTCGAATCCAGACTGCTGCTAACTTTTCGGATGCCTTGAATTTCAATTTCCAAAGCTTCCCTAGCAATGTCCAAGACCGATTTACTCATGACAAATGTTTCCTACAAGAGCGTCAGACAATTCTTCCACAACCTTCTGCACCAATGCCTGATCTTCTCCTTCAACCATCACTCGGCAAAGGGACTGCGTCCCAGAATAGCGAATCAGAATCCTTCCTGAATCTCCTAACCGCTTTTCGCAATCCTCTATAACCTTACGAACACCAGGAACGTCAGCTAAATTGACCCGATCCCTAACCGGAATGTTGTGAAGGACTTGAGGGTATTTCTTTATCCAACCAGTGAGGCTTGAGAGTGGCTTAGATGTTCTTTTCATAATTGACGCGACTTGGAGAGCTGAAAGTATCCCATCTCCTGTCGTCGAATAGTCAAAAAAAACAATATGCCCCGACTGTTCACCCCCAAAGTTGTAGCCATCTTTGACCATCGCCTCGACTACATATCGGTCACCCACGGCAGTCCTTAAGAGATTTATGCCCTTCTGTTTCAAAGCCATTTCGAGTCCTAGGTTACTCATCACCGTAGCGACCAAAGTGTCACGTTTGAGCAACCCACGTTCAAATAAGTCTAAAGAGACCATTCCCATGATTTGATCTCCGTCGACGGTATTACCATTTTCATCCGTAAAGATTGCGCGGTCCCCATCTCCGTCTAGAGCTACTCCGAAATCAGCGCCATTATTCGTGATCTCCCGAATCATGGCTTCCGGGTGTAACGAACCACAATCAAGATTAATATTTCGTCCGTCAGGAGATGTGAAAAGAGGTATGACCTCCGCTCCCAACTCTCGAAATACCAGCGGGGCGATCTTATGCCCGGCGCCATTAGCGCAGTCCAGAACTATTTTCATTCCCTCGAGGTTGAGACCCTTGGGAACGCTTGTCTTTAGGAATCTGATGTAGCGCCCCGCCGCGTCCTCTAGTGGCAGTACCCTTCCCAGTTGATGATCGATGGAATAATCAAGATCAATGTGTTCTGAAATCATAAGTTTTTCTATGTCTAACTCGCGTTGATCATCGAATTTGAGCCCCCGTGAGTCAAAAAACTTGATTCCATTGTCTTCGAACGGATTGTGTGACGCTGAAATTACAACACCTACGTCAAACACGAGATCTCTTGTCAGAAACGCTACGGCTGGAGTCGGGATAACACCCACAAGGAGCACATCCAATCCCATGGAACAAACTCCCGCCGCCAGGGCCATTTCAAGCATAGAACCTGAAATACGGGTATCCTTCCCTATCAAAATACGCCTGTTACCTTCTTTGGGCTCTCTCAGAATGATCTTGGCCACGGATTTCCCAAGCTTCAGCACGGTCTCCGGGGTGATAGGCTCCCTGTTGGCCACACCTCTGACTCCATCTGTTCCAAAAAAACGCTTACTCATAAGAAATGTTCACTTTCATCAATAACCTTCTGAAAATTAAGTATCACGGGATTCAGAAGCGAGCTTTTTGCGCAAAGTTAGGAGATGTGGTGATGATGTAAGGGAATCCATTGTTTATTGTATTAGAAACAAAAAAAATCATAACATTTGATTATAAGAATATTGTTATTTTTTTACAACATTTTAATATTGAACAGTACGATTGATAATTCATGATATGATACAAAGCCTATATGACAAAAAAGACAAAAAAATTAGTGGCTCTGGTGGGTCGCCCAAACGTAGGCAAATCGACCATGTTTAATCGCCTCGTTGGTTCGAGAAAGGCGATTGTTCATGATACTCCTGGGCTGACTCGTGACCGAAACTACGC
>JAZDKD010000039.1:0-6712 GCA_043803345.1 Pseudomonadota bacterium | reverse complement strand
GACCAAAGCTGTTTGAAATGTCATGACTATGACAAGCAGGACAACGTCTTGGCTGGAAAACTCAAGGAAGTTTCCGTCAAAGCTAGTTGTCTCCAGTTGCAAATTGACAAAGGGATGGATGTCATTCTCTTTGACGAATCAACCGTGTTGAAGAATGCCCCGTCAATGCCCGAGATTCCTAAAGGGGAATCCGTAAAGATTACTTATTTTAAGAAGGACGGAAAAACCTTCGCCAAAGAGGTTGAAGTCAAGAAAGGACTTGAGGTCCCCAAAGAGCAGCTGATTTCAACCGAGGAAGTGGAAAAACTTGTGGCAAAAGGCCCAAAGGAAGTCAAGTATGTCCTCCTGGACAGCCGACCGATGAACATGTTCAACGAGGGGCACATTCCAACGGCTTTATCAATGCCTTTTTTCGCTTTTGACAAACTGGCGGAGAAACTTCTCACCGACAAGGAGGCTCTTCAGATTTATTACTGCGCCGGCTTTTCTTGAGTGCTCAGTCCATTAGCCGCTAGGAAGGCGGAAAAACTCGGTTTCAAGAATGTTAAGGTTTATCATGCCGGCCTCCCCGATTGGAAAAAGGCAGGGAACATAGTTGTTTCAAACATCGCAGGGATCGAAGAACTCAACAAACTGGAGATGCCCTATATTTTATTGGATATGAGATCACCAGATGAGATCTCTAAGGGACATATTCCCAACGCCGTCGCTGTTCCCAAAGAAGGCATGGAATCAATTAAGGCACAATTCCCGACTTACAAGGGAGCGCCTATAATCCTCTATGATCAATCTGGGGTTAGCGAATCAACAAAAGCCGCGTACAAGGAAGTTGCAGGTTGGGACTACAAGCAGTTGAGCATTCTTTCAGGAGGTTTTCAGGGTTGGCAAACAGCCGGAAAAACTGTCGCCACAGGTCCAGCGGAGACAAAGATCACCTACGTCAGAAAACTGTTCCCCGGCGAGATTGAACTTGGAGCTTTCAAGGCTGAACTGGGAAAACCGTCCGTAAATACCGTCATTCTTGATGTTCGGATGCCATCAGAAGTTCAGGACGGAATGCTCCCAAATACCAGGCAGTTGCCTTTGGACGAACTCGAAGCAAAATTATCCGAAATTCCGAAGGATAAACTGATCCTAGTGCATTGCGCTACCGGCGCACGAGCTGAGATGGCCTATACGGTTCTTAAAAACGCTGGCTACAACGTAAAATACTTGCGGGCCAAGCTTGAGTTCGATAAAGACAACAAGAATTCTTATAAATTCGAAGAATAAACGTCAGCGCTGCTTTCATCTTAACAAATGGCCCTCCTGCGGGATCTCAACCCTGCAGGAGGGTTATCTACGATTCAATCAAGGATATAACTGTATGGCGGGCCAAAAGCATTAAAAGGTGAGGCCCGTTAGGTCCATAATGATTCGGGACAATGTCTGCACCAATGTCATACAGGCATCCCCCATTGGATCAGGATTCTGTCCCGTGAAGACGCATCCCACTGAGCCACCTTCTAAGCGTGTCGAGGGATTGAGTCGCCGCCAGCGTTTTTACCCAGTCGCGTTGACCGGGCAGAAAAAATCCTCTGCTCAAGACTTGACTTGGCGTAGCTAAGCCTACAAAGAATGTGCCTACTGGTTTTTGACTTGTTCCGCCATCCGGACCAGCAATCCCAGTGACTGATAAACCGATGTCTGAGCCACCAACTGACCTTGCGCCAACAGCCATTTCTCTTGCGCACTGATGCGAGACAGCTCCATGTTGTTTCAAAGTATCCTGCGCCACATTAAGAAGACTGGACTTCATGTCGTTGGAATAGGCCACCACACCACCACTAAAAACCCTGGAAGCTCCTGGAACACGGGTAATGTACTCTCCTATCATGCCTCCAGTTATAGATTCGGCCAAAGAGAGAGTCATCTTTCGTTCTACGAGCAGATCCACCGTAACTTGCTCCAGACTCTTGCCATGGACCGAGATTACATTCTCCCTTACTCTGTCTAGAATGATTTCCAACTTTCGGGAAAGGATATTATCAACTGACTCGGCGATATCCCCAGAGGCGTCCAATCGCAGTCTCATAATTGGAAATCTCGGAAGAAAAGCTAAATGAAAACCTGGCTCATCAATCGCCACATCCTTCAATGTCTCGCCTAATCTCGATTCGGACAATCCATAAACTATGATGGTCTTAGAAGCGAATATTTTTTTCGATTTTCCAAATTTTCTGAATATCCGAGGTATCCCCTGTTCCCGTAACATCAGGATCAATTCCCTGGGAACACCGGGGAAAAACATAGCAATTGCTCCGTCTCGATCAATCATGAACCCTGGCGCAGTGCCATAGTCATTGGGAATAGGTTCAGCCCCTTCAGGGAAAAGCGCCTGCTTAACGTTGCTATCCGACATGGGACGGCCCCAATGGGCGAAGCGGGCCCGAATTCTGTCAAGTTGCGCTTCATCCAGTTTCAACCCTACGCCTAGTAGTTTCGCTGCGGCTGAGGAAGTCTTGTCATCCTCGGTCGGCCCGAGCCCTCCGGAAACCAACACAATCTTCGACCTTTTCATTGCAAGGTCAATTTCTTCAACCATCAGTGGCACATCATCCCCTACCGATGACATGCCAATGACGGAAATGCCGGCGGACTTAAGTTCGCGGGAGATATTTTCCCGATTCGTGTCGGTAATGACACCGTTTATGATTTCATTTCCAATAGTCAGTATCCATGCGTTCAACATAATATTCCTGTTCTTTACTGAAAATTGTCCGAATGAATTTGCCGTCAAGTGATGATGACGCCAAATCGCAACCATGATTTAATGGGCTTCGTCCCAGTTAGCGCCTACTGATATATCCACAACGAGCGGTACGGAGAGCCTGTATGCATTCTCCATCTCAAACCTTAAGATCGCTGTCGCGGTTTCGATGTCTCGAGATTCAGACTCTACCACCAACTCATCGTGGACCTGAAGTATTAATCTAGCGCTAGGGATTTCCTCTGACAGTCGCTTGTGCGCATTTAGCATTGCCAATTTCATTAGGTCCGCGGCGCTACCCTGAATAGTAGTGTTTATGGCTATACGCCTGGCCGCCTGCTGAGCCACTTTGTTAGGATTTGTCAGGTCAGGCAGGTATCTTTTCCTACCAAGCAAGGTGGTGACAAATCCCACATGACTAGCTCTTTCCGGGACTTCGTCCATGTATCGTTTTACGCCTGAGTATGTTTCGTAATATTCTTCGAGATATTTTTTCGCGACCTTGAGACTCACCCCTATTTGGCCGGATAGCTTGAATGCGCCCATTCCATATATGATTCCAAAATTGATTTCTTTTGCCTTACGTCTCATTTCAGACGTCACAAGCGGTAAGGGAAGACCAAAAACGCTGGCCGCTGTTATGGAATGAATGTCTTCTCCCGATTCAAAGGCCTCAAGGAGTCGCGGATCTTGAGACAAATGAGCCATTACTCGGAGTTCTATCTGGGAATAATCCGCCGCTATAAAAACATGGTTTTCCTTTGGGATGAAAGCCTTTCGAATTTTCCTGCCCTCAGGTGTCCTGATAGGAATATTTTGGAGATTTGGGTCCGACGAGGAAAGCCTTCCAGTAGCAGTAACCGCCTGATTATAAGATGTGTGAATACGCCCGGTTTTTGGGTTAACGAGGTTGACGAGAGAATCAGCGTATGTGGACTTCAGTTTGTATATGGACCTATAATCAAGTATTCTCCGTGGCAATTCATTTTCCATGGCCAATTCCTCAAGAACAGACACAGAAGTTGACAAACCCGTTTTGGTTTTCTTGGTCCCCTTCAGGCCCAACTTGTTAAATAGAATCTCCCCAACCTGTTGAGTAGAATTGATATTAAATTTCTCGCCAGCCAGGCTATATATTTCGAGTTCAATCTTTTTTAGGCTCTCGGCAAATTCTTCTGAGAGTTTTTTCAAATAATCGGTGTCAACTCTGACTCCGACTGATTCCATGTCCGCCAGCACAGATACTAATGGCAGCTCAACATTCAAAAAAAGATCCTCCAGATCTTCCTTTTTTAGACGGGGTTCCATGATCGAAGCTAACCTGAAAGTGACATCGGCGTCTTCGCAGGCATACTCGGTGGCTCGTTCAATATCGACTTCGGCAAACGAAATCTGATTCTTTCCTGTTCCTATAAGATCGGTGATTGGAATCGTCCTATGTTCAAGATAAATTTCAGCCAAATCGTCGAGGGAATGCCCGCGTCGTCCAGCATCTAGAAGATATGAGGCGATCATGGTGTCGAATGCTATCCCTTTGATGTCTACCCCCTCATTTCTCAGAACAATCAAATCATATTTTATGTTTTGCCCTATTTTCTTTATCTCCTGATTTTCAAGGACCGGCATGATTAGGGATAAAACCTCTGACATGGAAACCTGGTTGCCCAAGGTGTGCCCAACAGGCACATAGCATGCTTCTCCTGGTTCGGCGCACAGCGATATTCCGACTAGTTCAGCGCGAACAGGTGAAAGTGAAGTAGTCTCCACATCAACTGCAAAACGTCCCTTAACTTTGATTCGATTGACGATGTCACCTACTTCCTCCAGATTGGTAACTTTCCTGTATTTTGAAAAATCTAGGTTCTTAGTAGCGGGAAGTCCATCCAGCAGTCTTTTGAATTCAAGATCTTTGAAAATTCCTCTCAGCCTATCGCTGTCAGGCGTTCCTGGAATTAACGATTCGATATCGACCTCGATTGGGGCATTTTCTTCTAGTGTGGCCAGCTCCTGACTGAGAAAAGCGTTATCCTGATTTTCGATGAGAGATTCTCTAAGTTTCTGTTTAGATATTGTCTCTATTCGGCTATAGATTTCGTTGAGTGATCCAAATTCCTTGAGAAGACCCGAAGCCGTCTTGGGGCCTATCCCGCGAACTCCAGGAATATTGTCGGAAGAATCCCCAACCAGCGCTAAATAGTCCAGAATTTGCTCGGGTAAAACACCAAATTTATTTAACACTCCCTTTGAGTCATAAATTACATCCTTTTGAGGATCCCACATGGTTACCGTTGATGAGACAAGTTGTGTAAGGTCTTTATCCGCTGATATTATGACCACATTCCAGTTCAGTGATTTTGCCCGTCTGGTGAGTGTGGCGATAATGTCGTCCGCTTCGTAACCGGACAAACTAAGCATCGGTAGATTGTAGGCTTCCACCAGTTCCAATATCTTAGGAATCTGTAATACCAAGTCTTCTGGGGCTTGAGGCCTATTCGCCTTGTACGCCGGATACTTTTGAACCCTAAATGTGGGGCCGGGCGCATCAAAGATGACTGCGATTCTTTTAGGGTTCTTGTCTTTCATAGTTTTCATGAGCATGTTGGTGAAACCTAAGACCGCTCCGGTCGGAAAGCCTCTGGAATTTGAAAGACCGCCCATTGCGTGGTAGGCTCGAAAGATGTAAGCGCTTCCATCGATCAAAAGGATTTCTTCTTTTAACTGACCCATGTTGCCCTCTTGGTTGATCCTGGAATTCAACGACCGGAACAAAGACTCGATCTGAGGTCGAATTGACCATATTATCACAGTGTGCTAAATCCTTACAGTTGAACTTGAGATTGCCGGTTTCACTTGAGATCAGACCATTCAATGATTAATCTGTTACGGAAGGTGTATTCATGTTTCTGCCGAAGATAGACGATGAAAAATGTAAACAGTGCGGGGAATGTATAGACGTTTGTCCAGCGGATGTGCTCGCCGTGAATGGATCAAAAACCTACGTCGCCAATCCGACGGATTGCCTGGGATGTGAGTCGTGCGTATCTGTTTGCCCTGAAGAGGCTATACAGGTCGAGGAGGTCTGATCTTCCTAAGAAAGAGTGGCGTCAAAATTTGCGGTAAATTTGTGCTGGCGCCATTCCCACTTTAGACTTACAGGTGAAGTCTTATATAGAAAGTGGAGATGGCGCATAACCGACAATGAGACGTAACGAACAAACATTGCCTGTCAATTACTTGTCATAAGGCGAGAGATTGACATATGTGTCGTAGAAACTGACGCTTCCTCCAACCGGATCTAACATACATGTGTTTTTTAAAGCTGGATCTATCCACATCGCTGCATTTGCGTGAATACCCGTATCTCTGTTGGGTTCACCCTTTATGACGGCGCCGTCAATATAAAAATCTGCGGCTCCGGTAGCCCAGTGACCAAAACCCAGAACAAAACTCGTCACACCCGGCCGCATGGTTTGTGTTAACTGCAATTTACCAATCATCAACTTCTTTTTTCCAGCCCCCAGATCCCACTCTCCGGAAGGATTGGTTGCGCTGACCACCTTCACTATCTGACCATCTTTCAATCCGAGTCGTTTTGCGTCAGTCGGGTTTACCAACACTGCGTTTTCAGGCATTAAAGGATGAAGCCATTGGTTGGTTATCGTCCGGCTTTTTGTATGCACGATTGATCTGTGAGTTATAAGCGCCAAGTCGTAACCTTTCCTTAAGTCATCCGGCTCCTTCCCATGATAATCCATGATGGGAATGTAGTTTGCGTAGCCCTTATTTTTCTTTCCGGTTCCAGAGTGAATCGTGGAAACTGTCTTCTCCTGATACAAATTCAGGAGTTTTCCATAAGGATGCGCCAGTCTGTCTCCTTTATAAGCTTTGTCATGATCTTCGAAACGACCGCCACGGTTCAGAACATAGACTACCTTTGGCCAGACTTTCTCCCCTGCTATTTTC
>JAZDKD010000038.1:0-8134 GCA_043803345.1 Pseudomonadota bacterium | reverse complement strand
ATGCTGGAAACCGCTATGGCTGCTCCACACCCAAAAGTCTTAAATTTAACGTCTTCCAGAATGTTGTCCTTAACTTTGATGTGGAACTCCATAATATCGCCGCACGCGGGATTTCCCACGCTTCCCACACCGTCAGCGTCAGGAATTTCTCCAACGTTTCTTGGATTTGTAAAATGGTCCATAACTACTTCATTGTACATTTTTACACCCCTGAATTCTTCGACCAGGCGCCTTCTAGCTTGTGGCTTTTAGCCTACCTGTTTTTTTGTATAATGGAGACATGTCTCTTAACCTCTGAACTATAGGAGGTAAAACTCTCAGCACGTCATCCACGTCCTCGTTAGTATTGTCAACTCCCAACGTGAAAAGTAGGGAACCTTGAGCGGTTCCAGCGTCAATCCCCATTGCCAACATGACGTGAGATACCTTCAGAGACCTTGATATACAGGCCGACCCGCTTGCGATCTTGACTCCTTCCATGTCTAGAAAGAGCAACATGGACTCGCCTTCAACATATCTTACTGTGAGACTGGCGTTACCAGGCAATCTTTCTGTGGGATGGCCCACCAAGCCCACTTCTTCGATTGTCGATGGGATTTCCTTCATCAGTCGATCGCGCATCGGTCTAACATGGTCCGATCGATTCTGAATCTCTCTAATAGCTATTTCTGCGGCTTTTCCCATACCTATTATGCCTACGACATTCTCAGTGCCTGCCCTATATCCACCCTCCTGAATGCCACCATCCAGTAAAGGCGATATTTTGGCGCCTTTACGAACGTATAGGGCCCCCACGCCATGCGGCCCATAGAATGGATTGGAAGCTAAAGATAGCATGTCAACATTGAGGTCCTGAACATCCACCGGTATTATGCCTGCGGTAGCAACGGCGTCAGTATGAAATGGAATGTTAAATTCTTTAGCAATTCTTCCAATTTCCGCAATTGGCTCTATAGTCCCTATTTCGTTGTTGGCGTGCATAACTGAGATCAACGCTGTGGCGGGCGTAATTGCTTTTCGGACTTCATCCGGGTCGACAGATCCGTATTTGTCAACGGGCAACCGAGTCACTTCCACGCCGATTTTTTCAAGAGCTTTTATTGCGTGCATTATTGAAAAGTGTTCGATCGAGGATGTTATAAGGTGAGATCCTTTAGCTCGATTGGCGAACAACCCGCCTTTCAAGGCCCAGTTATTGGATTCTGTTCCACCTGATGTGAAATATATTTCTTGGGGTTTAGCGTTAATTAATTCGGCAACCTTTTCACGAGCTTCATCAATAGCTTCAGTTACCTCCTCACCCAGGCTGTGCATGCTGGAGGGGTTACCGTACTTTTCTTTAAGGAAGGGTATCATGGCTTCAACAACTTCCGGAAGAACCGGAGAAGCGGCAACATGATCCATATTTATTATTTTCATAGTAAACCCCTTTTCCTTTTTTCGTAAAGCCGTCACCACCTATAACCTATTAAAATTACCCAACCTGACGTTTTATGTCAACAATCATTAAGGTGAACTTCAAATTGTCGTGACGCTTCAGGACTCGTTATATGAATACAAATTCGCTGATCAATGACATCAGAACTCTAAAAGTCGTCAAAGATCAACCACATTTACTTTCTATAGACGCTACTTTTTGGATTAGGATGCGGGGAAGAAAAGAACGCTAGACAAGATTTTGATCATGTTGATCAATCGTGATTGCAACCGCATGGACATGCCACTGATGAATCAAAACTGGCTTCCGCTACTGACCACCATTGCCGCCCTATGGCTTTTGATGAACCTTTTAGGATAAAACCGTTGTCCGATCTGTCATTCCAGTCAAAGGTCCGATCAAATATTACGTCTCCGAAGTCTGTTTCAAACCTTTGGTCCAAAAGACCTGTGATCCCGTCGTCAACGAAAAGCCTTTCATTCATGAAAAGGCTAACTACTTCCAGGTTTTTAATTACCCCCCTGTCAACCAATTTTGTCTTTCCGTCAAATGAAACAACATATTCAAAACCATTTCTGGAAATAACCCTAAGGTTTCGTAGTTTCTGTTTGGAATAAAAAACGTGAAGAGTATTTAGCGCGTCAAAAAGTGGCAGGGAAATTTCCCACGACGGGACCCTTCTCGATATTGTCGAGCTTGGCTCAGACGACAAATTCAGGGGGTCCACAGGGCTCGAATGGCTGCGGATAACGCTTAAATCAAAAGCGTTCATTGTAAACAGGTTCCAGCAAGCGTTTTCCGGAAAAATCCACTCAATCCCGGAAACCAGAAACAAGTTCTTGTCCAGATCCTGTAAATGGTCAAAAGATGGCGTGTTTGATCCATCAAAAATAGGGCTGTTTAAAACCTTTTTTTCATACTCCGAAAACCCAAGATAAAGATCAGTGTTTCTAAATGGAAAGGCTCTTACCGAAAACGCTGAATATATTAACCTCTCATCAAAACCATCTTTGTAATGGGCTTCGTTGCATTCCAACTGAAAAACACAAGGGACTCCCTTCAGCCACAGGTAGTATGAAGGGTTGTCCTGCCAGACCTGACTGACCCCCTGTAATCCGACAACATTTTTGAGGTCCGGGAACCAAGAAGCGGTTATAAGCAAACTATCCAGACGCTCTCGAATTATTGCGCTAACGTTTATCGAAATAACCGCCTTTCTTTTTTATGAGTTCACTTACTATATCTATCTTTTCACGGCCTTCAACTTCTATCCCCTCCATACGAGCCGTCTCGATGAGAATATCGTCGGGATAATTCAGTGTCAAAGCATAGCTTGATTCATAGGATTCGAAGAATTCGTCAAGGCTTTTCTTCGTATCCACCTCCTGCATACCTGACTTAAACGCGGCAATCGGTTTGATGACAGTTTCATTGAAAAGGTCTCTGAAGAAATTCCTCTTGCCTGGGTCGTACATACTTATACCGCTCCATGATTCTTCATCGGGACGTTGATCTTTTTAACGGCCAACGACCAAAGAATTGTACGTGAATAATTACTACACACAAAAACAACATCGTCCAAACCAGTGGCGTATCATCGGGTTGGGCTACCCCAGGGACTTTCCCAAGGAGCATGACACTCAAATGAGAATAATAAAAAACATAAAAAAGCCCGCCGCCAAGAAACGCTATTACAGTCCTGACCACTGCGCTAGAACCAAGGGCTAACAGATTTGGGAAATTGTTGAAGTAAGTTTTGAGTATGAAAGCGGCAAGAATTATGAAACCGCTTATTTCTCCAGCATGCAAGTATCGAAAATACGGAGCGTCCGTATACTGTCCCCCTTCGAAGGGTTCCATCCAATAAATGTTCATTATCTTCAGGAGCAATATCATGCTGATAATCCCGAGAATTACGCATCCAACCAGAGTGACGAAACCTCTAATGAAATTCCCCTGGCCTCTTTTCCCGAGCCACTTCCATGGGTACCCTTCCCATAGTAGGTCGGATATAATGACCCATTTGAGGCTACAGAGCGCCAAGCCCAAACTCAAAAAGGCGCTTCCGGTCCCGGCAAACTCAGCCCACCATGGAGATACTCCAGCCTTGTCCTGGGGTGGATAGAACAACTGGCAAACGTGCGGATGAAACAGCAGTGAATAAGTCAGCACGGTTAAAACCGAGATCGAGCATAGCTTTGACCACGCCCTCACCCCCTTGCTTGTCTCCAGCCAGGGCCAAGTCCCAAATCCTAAATCCCAAACCAGTGTCCACCAGATAAACGCCGTCACCAGGTAGATGATGGCCGTAGAAGAATTTTCCCTTGCTACGAATGGCTCTGCGCCTGTGCCTCCGGACGCGACAATTGAGGCGGGGCTAAAATAGGCTACTCCGAACTTACCTATAAAATTCCAGAAAATTCCGTAAACGAAGATCAGCATGAAAATTATGGAAAGAGCCGTCAGCAAAAGTCCTAGACCCAATCCTCCGGATGAACTTATGTTTTCTTCACGAAATGGACTCCATTCGAAGATGTTAGATATCAGTAATATGGAACCAAGCCAGACTGCAACCAATGAAAACCCGTACATTGGTGTGTAAAATTTTAGTATTCCATTCGCGTCCATGAACACGTGCCAAAGGGCCAAAACTATAACAAAGATAATTATGAAACTGATGAATCCCAATACATAACTCTGTTGAGTCTCGCTGACGGACTTTGCGCTCATAGATGCAACCTCCCTGATAGGCGCCGGCAAATTTGAGTTTTTTGACCGGTGACATCGTCAGGTTGACGCGCCAGACGAGAGAACCAAGCGCGCCAGCCCGTTAATTGAAAATTCATACGTTTTCTGTCCTAGAAAACTATCGAGTCCCCGTTTGTCAGAAAAACATTGTTCCCTTTGTTGACAGTTGAAGACCTGGTATAGGTTTTGAATTTGTCCGTGCCTTTAACTATTGGAACTCCAGCCGCTTGAGCTTTTTCCGCAAAAATCCATCCCGTGCAATGGTTACATCCCATTTTAGCGATTTGAAATGATTTCACGCCCTTAATCAGGTCATCAAATTTGGGGTCCCAAGTTTCAAAAAGAGACACATGGAGACCGCCATAACAACCGTAAGGTTTGTATCCTTCGAAGTTGCTTCGAGCAAACGAGAACAGGGACAAGATGCCAGGATGGCAGCATCCGGTTACGGTGACAACACCTTTGTCCTTGACATTGAAATACAGGACGTTCTCACCTCTGACCCTCAAAAGAATCGGCACATCAAACATGCGCAGGGCCATGCCAGGCATCAACTTGTAAACTCCTGAGCCATTTTCACCCTCAGGTCCGCATAAAATAAGCTTGCCCGTGTGAGGCACATCATTTTTGCACAAAAGGACTTCTTCGCCGGATTTGTCTTTAGCCGTGAGGCGCCCTTTTTCTTTGAGTAAAGCCATGTCTTCCGGATAAAAGGTTTTGGGCGCGTACATTGTAATGTCAGGTTTATGTTTTAACGTTGATTCTATTCCCCAGTAGTGATCCAGATGCCAGTGAGAAATAATCATGAACTCTATTTCCCCACTCTTCAGCATGGACGCCACATTGCTTTTATCCTGGAAAATGTAATCCATCCATTCATTGCTCCATCCTGAGTCGAGCAATATTTTTCGCTCTTTGCCGTCCAGTTCGGTAACTGTGATCAGAGCGGCATATCCGCCTGCGTTCTTGGGGTCCCAGGGTATCGCATACTGGCTTGTCATCGCGCCGCCATAATCCATCATGTTCTTTTTCAGAATATCGTTGTCAAACCAGCTCGTCTCCGTTAGTACGTCAACCTTGACATTTTTTACTTCCCCGATGTTTACTTTTTCAGCGGCATGGGCCTCTTTTGAAAGTAAACCCGAAGGGCTGGTAACTGATGCGGCCATTCCTGCGGCCGCAAGAGACTTCAAGAAATTCCTTCGCTCCATGGCAGAATCTCCTTCCTGGGATAATTAAAGATGGGGCCAGCCTAAAAAGACCCAACTTCCATCCAAACGGACTTTAAAGGCCAACACGGTGTATAAGTATATTATCGCTCTTGCAGAGCCTTGCCAAAAAATATCAAGCCAAAAAATTGAGGGTAATTTTGAAAAGTTGACGCATAATAAATATTGAAACACAGCTCTTAATAATAATCAAGATATTTACTCTTATGGCGCCGTAGATTATTTTCGTTGCCTGAATCAACTTCTTACGTTTCGAACAATAATTAATTTTTTTCAGGTCTCGACTTGGATGGGAGTGTTGATTCGTCATCGTGAGAATTACAGCTACCAGATTTTGTGCCCAGTTTCTTGTATTCGAGGCTGAGTTTCACGAGCGATTTATGACGCCTTCTCCTCTGGATCAAGTAAGTTGTCGCATATCCTAAAACTCCTGATAAGCCACCTACTGTTAACGCGGCAACCAGCCACCGTCGAACGATCGTTTCTCCGATATGGGAGAAAGTGATCATCGACTCCCAAATGTGTTCGCTCTCCAACACCGGGTTCATGGCCGATCTGAAATTTTCGAGACTCAAGGAGGCCGACTCCCCCATCAAAAACGATCCCAACAAATAATAGCCATAATAAAGAGGGACCGCATTGAGGGGATTCACAACGAAGGTAAAGCCAAACGCCACTATTACATTAAACTTGAACAGTAGCCTCAAAGCCCCCAAAACTATCATGTGACTGCCCAATGGTGCGCCTAATCCCACCATCAAGCCTAGAGACACTCCCAATGCGTCATAGTGTGGGGAATTGCGGGATCCAACGAGAGGATATATTACGTAATCACAAATTTTCGTTTGGAGATCCCAATATCTCTTTTTAAGACCCTTAATAACACTGGAATCCTTGTTGTCCATGGACCTATTCGAAACGCATGGCGGTTACCGAATCCATACGGCTAGCCTTGACAGAAGGGTATAGGCCTGACGCGATTCCCAGAAAACCCGTAAACAGTATCCCACTCAGGATGCTTGAGGTTAAGATGACTGTAGAAACCTGAACTCCAAGCGGTCCTTTGAGTATGGTGACTGAAAGGATACCAACCACAACTCCCAAGAAACCGGCGACCAGGCTTATCAGCATAGCCTCCAGAAGAAACTGGATAAGTATCAGTCCTTCCTTGGCGCCAAGAGCCTTTCTTAGACCAATTTCACGGGTGCGATCCTGTACCGCTGCAAGCATGACTGACATAATACCTAAACCACCTAGAAGAACGGTTACTCCCAAAGCCGCATAAACAAACAATTTAACCATATAAACCGTGGATTTAACTTTTTCGATCCTTTTAGGGTAATAGGTTATCTCTATGCCTTGTTCATATCCAGGGTGATTTGCTTTTAGAAGTTCCAATGCCTGATCTCTAACAGGTTCAACATCATTCCAATTATATACACGAATGTACATTTCCCGAATTTTCTCAAGGCCCGAAAACAATTTCTGAGCCGTGCTAATCGGAATGACTATGTACCTTTCGATGTCATTTTGCTGAATGCCTCCGAGCAAACCTATAACCTCAAATTTCAGGCTGCCAACCCCCAGCGATTGCCCCAATGGACTCTCTTGTCCAAAAAGATGTTTGACAACTTTCTCGCCAAGCACGCAGACATTTTTTCTACCAAATACATCGGTGGCTCCTATAAGTCTCCCTTTCTTCAACTGTGTACTTTGGGTTGACCAGAATTCATGATCAACGCCGATCAACCCGGCAGTCCATTCATTATCTCGGAAAAAGGCCTCAACGGATGGGAATGAAACAACAGGAGCTACTGCCATCATGCCTGGGATACTTCTGAGTTGTTTTACATCCCTCATGTTGTATTCTCCCGGGTGATAATTGTCATCATTTCTCCAAACTGCCTTCATGACCGTGGCCTCACCCAGTAGTTCCAAATGTTCCCCCATTTTCTTTTCAACGGAATCTCCCATTGTCTGGACAATTATAAATCCTGCCGTACCAAGGGCTATGCCAATCATCACAGCTTTGTATCGCCTGCGATTTCGCAGAACCGATCGCCAGCATATAGCTAAAAGGTCGTCTATCTTCAACAGACCGTCTCCTGATTCTATGTTAGCCCCATTTTATAATTTCTTTAAGATAACTTATAAAGGGAAAATGGTTCAACCTTCCTGGGATTAATGTTACGAAACCATCCACAAAGTGTTAAATTGGTGTTTTACCATTTTGCAAAGGCGCTTCAAACAATTTAAGGTTGGAAAATTTTATGCCAAGCTCAAATCAACCCATCGCCTCCAAAGGCCATGACAGCATTCTTAGCCGTCTAGCCTACTTACTGTCTGCTCAGGCTGTGGAAGGAGTTTTGAGTACGGTTTTTTTCCTGTATCTAGCGTGGCTCAACGCGTCCAATTACGGTCAAGTCATGTTCGCAATGGCAGGGGGAGCTGTCGTCAATACGATCATACAGTTTGGCCTTTATTATCCCCTTGTATCAAAACTTGGGGAGGTTGATGAATATGAATCCAGAAGATTACTGGTAACTGTGCAAATAATTAAGTTCATCCTTTTTCTGCTTTGCATGGTTGGAATTGTGGTGTTCGTATGGAGACAGGAACTCTCCGCTGAGTTGAGTTCAGTCCTGATGTTAATTTGTCTGGGTTTTTCCGTCGAAGCTTTGGCGGAAACATTTTTTGCGAGCCTTAGAATTGAAGGCCG
>JAZDKD010000037.1:0-9327 GCA_043803345.1 Pseudomonadota bacterium | reverse complement strand
ATTTTGTTCTATAATTGCACCAAAGAGTTAAAGCTGAGGTTTACTTTACTTGAGGCTCTTGACTTTTTTGTTAAGAAGTTTTTTACTTCTAAAAAATAATGCTTGGGGATGGAGTCCCCCACGAAACGCCAAAGGGCTAATGACTCCTACCGTGTAACATTGCACGGTGGGATAGTCATAGTTCGACAACCCACCGTCCGGTGGGTTTTTTGTTTTTCACCTTAACAAGAGTATTTCTTGCCGCAATTGGCAATGAAAACCATTTCTTCTGGCGTATAATAAGGAATTGGTCCCATGAGGGCCTGCGAGCAGTCACCTATCCCGGGAGTTCAGGGGTTTGAATTATCTCCAGGTGAGATCGATTTTTTGTGGTGGTTCATCCAGGGTAATATCATGAACCCATCCACACGTGACGTTCTGCGGAAGGATTGGGGCATGTGCGAAAGACACGCATGGGGCTGGATGGCGGTCGAGGCGTCCTTTCGAGAAGGTTTTATGCACGGCCCCGCTATTCTTTACGAAGACGTTATGGGTTTGGCCTTGGCTGCATTCGAGTTACGAGGTCCCCTTAAAGGCCTGAGACTTAAGAAGAGGCTTCACCCGAAAGGACCATGCAATATGTGCGAACAAGGATACGGAGTTAACAGTAAAGGATTTATAAAGCCTGAGCGGTTGAAAAAGGGACGCGACCTCAGTCAATTAAAGGCTTTTGCTAAAAGGACATACCCATATTGGCGGGAAAACGTCTGTGGCGCGTGTTCGGGCAATAAATCCCCAGTTAGATGCCGTCGGCATTTGATCGAAGACCAATATATTGATCTTATCGAGGACTTATCGGCCCACAGATCCTTAGTCTCCTATTTAGTTAAGCACATGATAAAGTTCGCTTCCTCTTTTCAATTCGAGTTTCGGGGGACTCAAACATTAGAGGATGAGGCCGCCTTGATAAGTTCTGTGGGTTGGCTCAGTGGGTGGGGACTGTTCTTATCCGTCGTCAATTTACCTGCGGAAAATACATGAAGGTGTATAAGGTTTTTTCAATGATTAGTAGAAACGGAGGTTAACTATGAGCGGAAAGATAGTTTCGGTTCGTGCTATGGAAATCCTGGATTCTCGAGGAAATCCCACGGTTCGAGTTTTTGTTGAATTGGACGACGGAACCGCAGCTTCGGCTTCTGTCCCGTCAGGGGCCTCCACCGGTGAAAATGAGGCGCTTGAACTACGTGATAAGGATGCGACTCGTTATGGCGGTAAAGGAGTCCTCAATGCCGTGGAAAATGTAAACCGTATCATTGGGCAAGAACTGATTGGTATGAAAGCGTACCAACAAGCTGAAATTGATGGGCTAATGATCCGGTTGGATGGGACGCCTAACAAGAGCAACTTGGGGGCAAACGCTATTCTTGGAGTTTCCATGGCAGTGGCGCGGTCGGCGGCCATAGCTTCCAACCTACCATTGTATAGATATCTAGGCGGTCCCGGCGCTACCCGGATTCCAATGCCTATGATGAACATTCTCAATGGCGGTAAATATGCTGATAATTGCGTGGATTTCCAGGAATTCATGGTCATGCCGGTCGGGGCCCCTACGTTTGCTGAAGCCCTTCGTTATAGCGCTGAGACCTTTCACGCCTTGAAGAGGATATTGCACAGCAAGGGATATGCTACCAGTGTCGGCGATGAAGGTGGTTTTGCGCCGAATCTCGAGAGCGACGAAAAAGCCTGTGAGTTCATAATAGAGGCAATAGAAGCTGCAGGTTACAAGCCTGGGGATGATATTGCCATTGCCCTAGACCCGGCCGCCAGCTCGTTTTTCGAAGATGGGGCCTACAATTTGATCAAGTCCGGGCAGGGCAAAAAAACCAGCGCAGAGTTGACATCCCTGTATAAAACCTGGGTCGAAAAATACCCGATTGTCTCCCTTGAAGACGGCCTTGACGAAAATGATTGGCAGGGGTTCAGGGAACAAACCGCTGTTCTCGGTGGCGTCCTGCAGATAGTTGGCGATGATATCTACGTTACAAATACTAAATATATTTGTAGAGGGATAGCTGAAAAAACCACTAACGCAGCCCTGATAAAGCTCAATCAAATCGGGACAGTCACCGAGACTATAGAGGCTATCCATCTATGCCGCAAAGCAGGCTGGGGATATGTGATTTCTCATCGTTCAGGAGAAACGGAGGACGTATTCCTGGCCGATTTTGCCGTAGCCATGGGTGGCGGACAAATTAAAACCGGATCAACCAGCCGCAGTGAACGGGTCGCCAAATATAATCGACTCCTGGAGATTGAATTGGAACTGGGGAATTTTGGCGTCTTTGAGAATCCACTTGGTGGCTGAAAATGATTTCTTACTTTGATATGTCGCATAGAAGGGTAAGTACCAGGCAGGTTCATGAGCGAAAATCACAAACGAGCCATCTCCGTGACTCTAGCGCTTCTGGATGAGGCTTTCTCCGAGTTTGACCGATGGGCTAGAGGAGATGAGATCAAGTCGGTTCTGTACGAGGTCGAGAACACTCTTTCAACGGACCAACGACACAGGTTGTCGGTTGAACTGGCCGAAGTTCGAAAGACGCTGTTAGATATTCGAGATCATTTAGGACTTAACCGGACATCCAATAGCGCAAAAAAAATGATTTTAGCTCAGTGTTCTATCTTGTGGACTACCCTGGTAGAACTTGAATCACGTTATCTCAAAAGTTACGGAGAGTTGCCACCTGGACTGGGAACGTATCTGGATCCAAGAGCAATCTTGTTAATCCAGGGCTTACGCCGGATTTCCGATATCGTGGGAAAAGATTAAGCGCTTAGAATCAGACTTGATCAGATATAAACTCGGAGGAATCGATGGAAAACGCATGGTTTGTGGCGATGATTTGGATCGGCTTGGCTTTACTGGCGAGCCTGATTTCCATGCGCACGGCTATTTCGGTAGCGCTCGTAGAAATATGTGTCGGCGTAATAGGAGGAAACTATCTCGGCTTGGACCCTAGTACTGAATGGATAAGCTTCCTCGCCGGTTTTGGGGCAATTCTACTAACTTTCCTGGCGGGCGCGGAAATCGAACCGGAAGTGCTCCGAAAATATGGAAAGCAGAGCCTAAGTATCGGATTCCTGAGCTTTGTTTTACCGTTTCTAGGCGCAATGGCATACGCCTATTATGTGGCTCACTGGACTCTGGACGCCGCCAAGATATGTGGAATAGCGCTCTCAACGACGTCCGTCGCTGTAGTTTATGCCGTAATGGTGGAAACCGGCCTCAATCAAACAGAATTGGGGAAGATTATTCTAGCAGCCTGTTTTGTGACGGATCTTGGGACAGTCCTTGCCTTGGGTGTTCTCTTCGCTAATTATAACGAGTGGTTGCTTATTTTCGTAGCGGTTACTGCAGTCGTGCTGTTTCTAGTTCCATCTGTTGCAGGGTGGTTCTTCAAGACATTCAAAGGCCATGTCAGCGAACCTGAGATCAAATTCCTGTTCCTGATTCTCTTTGGGCTAGGCTGGTTGGCGACTCGAGCGAACAGTGAGGCGGTGCTGCCCGCCTATCTACTCGGGATTGTGGTTGCCGGTTTATTCAAGGAATATAAGGGCATGGTTCGGCAATTACGAACGGTTACCTTTGCGTTTCTCACGCCATTTTACTTCTTGAAGGCAGGGACAATTGTGTCAATTCCGTCAATTATTTCTGGTTTCTTACTGATACTGATCCTGTTGGCCGTAAAGGTCGCAGCGAAATTCATTGGGGTCTATCCACTGGCGAGCCTTTTTAAATTCTCTCGTAGAATCAGCATGTACACTACGCTCTTGATGAGCACCGGGCTCACATTTGGCTCTATTTCAGCCCTGTTTGGATATACTCGTGGGATGATCACACAGGAGCAGTACACGATACTGGTTACAGTAGTCATTGGCAGCGCTGTATTGCCAACGCTCATAGCGCAATGGTTCTTTCAACCACGTAAGCGAGATTTACAGGGCGAATGGCAAAAATAGCGACACAGCGTTTGAAGCGAAGAGATATCACCCTCTAATTGCAACTTATTAGAGGCTTTTGGCCTAAGGAGATGTTACGATGCTGAAAAAAATACTTGTAGGCCTGGATGGTTCCGAAGGATCTTTTAAAGCTCTTCGGCAAGGAGTTCTTCTGGCTGTCCTCGCTGGAACAGAACTGCACACGATCTCAGTGGAAGAGGCGCCTCGGTTTCCTGGTACCATAGGCGAAGTAACAGCGGCGGAGGAAGCGGCAAAGACAACGTTCGCTGCCGCCATCGCTCAATCGGAAGAAATCGCGCAAGATCAAGGTGTCGCTTTGGCGCCTCATGTAGTGGTAGGTCACGAGGTGAAATCCATCGTCGAGTTCATCGAGGAGAGAGAATACGACATCTTGGTCATAGGTTTCATGGGACATTCAGCTCTCTATGACAGAGTCATGGGTGGAACGTGTCAGGCCTTGGTCCGGCTCGCTCCCTGCTCCGTGCTAGTGGTGAAGTAGATAATCGTCTTTTAGCCGCGAGATGTTGTTCTGAAAAACCAATGTGATGTTTCTATTGGCGCGCTTAACAACTTGTGTTCGCGTTCCCAAGCTTCTTGAATGATCCACGACCTTTGTAGCTTGTCTAATCTCAACTTCTCAGAATTGTGAATGAGCAGCTCTTGGTTGCATTAGCGCCAAGAAGCGGCTCATTGAGATGAGCTGGAAATAACTCCATTCTAAATAAAATGTAACCAACGTTACATAACAAGACTTGACGTAATTAGCCCTCTTTGTAATTATGGTTACATCTAGAATACACAGGAGGGCAAATCATGGATGCCTTAACGATAGCAATGGTCGCTTCAGGACTTTTTTCGGTTGGACCATTGGGTCACACTATACTGGAGCGACCATGGGAATGGCCTATGGATCCGGGATCATAAAGAGCCCGACTACCGCGACTATTTTAATCGCTATTTTCGCGCTGCTGGGCGCCACTTTTGAAAGCCAGAACACGGTCACCACTGTGGGTACTGGAATTATTCGTGGCGAGGACATGACACCTTTGGGCGCAATGACGATGATGTTCACGGCAGCCCTGGTTACGGCAGCCAACACCTGGATGAAATAGCCGGTGTCTACATCGCAGTTAGCCTGTTGCTCCGTTGTTGGAGCTGCTCTGGCGATGGGAGCGCCGGTTTTCTGGAAGACGACCATCGTATTCCTGTGCGTTACTTGGGTGGCGACACCAATTGTTTCAGCCATTCTGGGATACTTTTTCACACATATCGTAGATTGGATGATGAAACGCAAATCTGAAAGAGGCCAGACTTACTTGGGGTATTTTCTTGTGATTGCGTGTTGTTACGCCGCCTACACACTAGGCGCCAATAACACGGGTAACGCTGTCGGTGTTTTCTATGGGCTCAAGCTCACCACTGAGATGCAGGCCGGTTTCATTGGCGGTATTGTCATAGCCATCGGAGCGCTGACCTGGGGGCGTCCAATTCTTGAAAAAGTCGGGAAAGGTATTGTTCATCTGGATTTGAACATGGGAGTGGGCGCTAAGATGGCCCAGAGTATTACGGCTCACACTGCCGCATTCTTGGGATACCCCACATCCATGAATCAAGCGCTTATCGGTGGAGTCGGAGGGGCGGGCGCAGCTCGAGGTCTTAAGACCGTAGATATGGCCGCCATGAAAGAAATTGTAATTTCCTGGTTCCTGACGCCAATAGTGGCTGGAATCGTATCGTTTGTGCTCTACAAAATCTTTTCCTTTATGCTTGAAATTCACTGATAGAGGCTTGAACGTCATGAAAAATCAATTCAATAACTTAAAAGAAGCATGTGACCTTTCAAAACCAACGGCCATGAAGTTCGTTGTCTTGATTGGCATGGTGAGCCTGTTCTCAGATATGACATACGAAGGGGCTCGAAGTGTCACAGGACCATTTTTAGCCGTTTTAGGCGCAAGTGGGACCGTAGTGGGCATCGTCGCAGGCTTCGGGGAATTTATAGGATATGCATTACGCCTAGCTTCAGGATATTGGGCCGACAAGACACAAAGGTACTGGACGATTGTTTTCATTGGTTATGCAATGAATTTACTCGCAGTTCCTCTTTTGGCCCTTGCCGGCCATTGGGAAATTGCCGCTATTCTCATGGTAGTCGAAAGAATGGGCAAGGCGATCAGGAACCCGGCGCGCGACGTCATGCTGGCCTGCGCTTCCGATAGAATTGGACGTGGATGGGGATTTGGATTGCACGAGGCCTTAGATCAGATTGGTGCCATAACAGGGCCGCTCGTGGTTGCGGTGGTCTTCAGTTTTAGGGGAACTTATCAGGCTGGATTTGCTTTTCTCCTGATTCCTGCATTGATAGCGCTGACCATTTTATTTACAGCGTCTCGGCTTTACCCCAGGCCTCAGGACCTTGGTTCAGCTACCATCCAGATTGAAACAAAGGGATTTCCAAAAGCATTCTGGATATACATTATTGCCATTGGCTTCATTGCCGCAGGTTACGCGGATTTTCCTCTTGTGGCCTTTCACTTTAAGAAAGTTGCGTCGGTCCCTGAAGAATGGATCCCCATTTTCTACGCCGTTGCAATGGGGGTTGACGCCATAGCGGCCCTTGTTTTCGGTCGCCTTTTCGATAGGCTTGGGCTCTCTGTCCTAATAGTGTCAGTTATCCTATCGGCGCTCTTTGCTCCTCTTGTTTTCCTCGGTGGATTTTATTGGGCCCTCGTTGGAATGGCTCTATGGGGTGTGGGCATGGGAGCCCAGGAATCAATAATTAGGGCGGCTATCGCTGATCTTGTCCCTACAAATAGATTGGGATTCGCTTACGGGTTGCTTAACACGTGCTTCGGATTATTCTGGTTTTTGGGAAGCGTTTTGATGGGCGTGCTATACGATACGTCACTGAATATGCTCATCATTTTCTCAGTTGCGATTCAGGTCATATCGATACCCTTGATTGTTACGGCCAGCAAGAGCTTAAAAGGGCCTAGGATCCATGGATGATGACAATGTTATCACCTTTATAGAATACGCAATACCGCAGGCATTGTTTTTCTCATACGTCCTCATCTGAAATTGGTATCTGAGAAGATTTGATGACAAAAACCACAATGGACTTGACTGAAAATGTAAACAAAGTAACAATTGTTACATGCGCTGTTTATTTTTTTCATACACTTTGCCTTCTCGTCCCTCTCGATCCAGGGTCCATGTTTGGCGTCAGTTAAAGAAACTTGGCGCTGTGAACCTTCAGTCGGTGTGGGTAGTGCCTTACTCCGTCGAACGTGTGAAAGAACTCCGAAATCTTCGGGATGCTATTGACGGATGGAAAGGTGAAGCTCTAATCATCGAGGGTAAGGTGCTGAATGAGGATCAGGAAAAAAGAATTAATAAGGCGTTTATCGAATCCAGGGACGAGGAATACAGGGAAGTCATAGAAAAATGCGAAGATTTCTTCAAAGAATTAGAGTTTGAAATTGCGCGACAGAATTTTATATTTGCAGAAGTCGAAGAAAACGAGCAGGAACTTGAAAAGCTTAAGCAATGGCTTAAGAAAGTAGTATCAAGGGATGTGGTGGGCGCTCCCCTTAGAAAAGAAGCCACCGAAAAGGTTAAGATGTCTGAGGAGTTGTTTCAGAATTTCGCCCTCAGGGTTTATGAACACGTTCACGGAAAGAAACAGGAAAGGAGAAAAACACGGAAAGATAATTTGAGTGAATTGTAAAAGTTTTCCGCATTCCGGCGTCGCGAGCGCACATATTGTGCGATTTGTTCAGCAACACATCTTTGCTTGATGTCGGACAACTAGCCTCGGCGAACGCTGATATGCGATCCCGATTCTGTGTCTTCCTAAGAAAGGAGATTGTGTCATGATCATACAAAATACTGATCTTTTCAATGGACTCAGCCAGGAGGCCTTGAACGAAATCTCAAAAGCCGTGATTGTGGAATCCCACTCCGAAGGAACCGTAATCTACACAGACAAAGACCCTGCCACTAACTTTTATAGCCTCGTAGACGGGAGGGTACAACTTGCTATCGGTAAAGAGGCGCAAATCGATTATACGGTTAACCGGGCGGGTGAGGTCTTTGGTTGGTCAAGCATGGTTGACCGTAAGTTCTACACGACCACCGCCAAATGTGTCATCCCAACTAAAGTCGCTAAAATTGGTAAGGAAAAGCTGTATCAGATACTTGAGAAACATCCCCGCGACGGGGCGATTTTTTACAAACGCTTAGCCTCAGCAGTTGTACAGAGGCTCATAGACAATTACAGCGCGTTTCTGTCCGAGGGCAATCTCCAGGGGGTTACCTACGGCTCTGGTCAGATAGTCGTCGGTAGCGAGGAATAGCTGATCCCTCACATCAGGCGCTAGGAACGGCCTCGTAAGCTTATGCGGGGCTCATCCGATTCAAAACGGCCAATAATTTCAGGTAAAGCGCATGTCGAGTGACCATTCTTTATCATTTAAGAAAGAAGTAATTACCGCTAAATTTATTGCTCCTTCCGGCGAAGATGTTAAGAAACGCATCGAAGTCCGGATCAATCCTGTTTCGGGTCGAACCAGCAGAATCGCCTTCGGAAGGCGCGCTGAAAAAGAACCGGGAACAGACAGCCTGCCGTTGCCTCCACCGAATGCTGAAGATAGTGCCGGTTGTCCTTTTTGCAAGCAGAATGTCATGTCGAAAACACCCAGGGTTCTTGCTAACATTTTTCCTGGTGGGCGTCTTTGTTACAATAATTCAATTTTATTTCCAAATCTCTTTCCTTACGGCAGCTATTCTGCCGTCAGCATCTTTGACAACCGGCACTTTGTAGAAATCGGCACATCGTCAGTCTCTTCTTATTCCGACTGTTTTATTAACTGCCGGAATTATCTTCGCCATATATTTGGCTATGACTCCCAAGCCGTTTACATGGCAATTACTCAGAATCATCTTCCGTCTGCCGGTGGTTCTTTGATTCATCCACACCTTCAAGTCAATGCTGACAGAATTGCTCCCAATCATCATCGTTTTTTGCGGAAAAAGGCAGAGGACTATTTTCATCAGGTCGGTTGTCGTCTGTTCTCCGATTATCTGCTGCATGAAAAACAGGAAGGCAGCCGTTATATTGGAAAGAATGGTTCGTGGGAATGGATAACGGCATTTGCTCCCGAAGGTTTTTTTGAAATCTGGGGAATTTTACCTGAGATCACATCAGTGTGTCAGATAACGGGTGCTGATTGGAATCATCTTGCTCAGGGTGTTATCAACGCTCAAAAATTCTACCGGAGTCTTTGCAGAAACGGATATAATTTAGGTATGCTGTTTGTTGAGGAC
>JAZDKD010000036.1:0-10043 GCA_043803345.1 Pseudomonadota bacterium | reverse complement strand
CTCATTATTTACCGTTAAGGCTCCTGCTCCAAGCGTATAGAAAAGTAAGGCTGCCATCGTGTAGAAATGCCCATCAATTTGATCGTCAACTTGAGCCTCATGCTTTTGAAAACTTAACTTCTTCGAGGTCAAACGAAAAAGCAGGCGCCCTATTTGCAATCCTTGCAACTTTTCACTACTTTGCCGCCTTCTTTCTCGCATTCGGCCTTCGTGTGGAGCTTGTCGCATTTTCCCTTTTCGTGGCAACAATAAACCCTGGAATCTCCGCCAGTTTTTTGTTCCTGGGCGCTTATCGGAACTGTAGCCAGAAAAACCGCAACTAACAACAACAATGTCACTTTTTTCATAAGATTCTCCTTTTCAGAAAATTGTTTTCAGGTCTTTATAAGAGTCACACACGTAAAACTTACCGGGAGAAACCGGTCACGCAATAACGTCCTTTTATCGCTAATGTCAACTGAGCTCTTGTTCAGGCTGATCGAGACATTCCCTGGTTTCAACAAGTCCGTATAAAGCCGGTAACACCACCAGAGTCAGAATCGTGCTTGAAACAAGACCGCCAATCACGACCGTCGCCAGCGGTTTCTGAACTTCAGCTCCGGTCCCGCTAGCTAAAGCCATCGGCAAGAATCCAAGCGACGCCACCAGGGCAGTCATGAGGACCGGCCTCAAGCGAGTCACTGCGCCCTCTATTGCGGATTCTTCAACGGATCTACCCCCCTCTCTTAGTTTGTTTATAAAAGTGACCATTACCAACCCATTTAACACCGCGACCCCAGATAGAGCTATGAAACCAACGGCGGCCGAGATCGAAATAGGGATGTCTCTGACCCAAAGGGCAGCTACTCCTCCTGTCAACGCCAAGGGTACGCCGGTAAAAACGAGAAGAGCGTATTTGATTGATCCGAATGCGGCGAACAAGAGCGCAAGAATCAAGAATAGGGCGGTCGGAACAACAATTTGAAGCCTTTTTGAGGCGGAGAGAAGCTGTTCAAACTCTCCACCCCAGGTAATCCAATAACCTGGAGGCAATTTGATTTTGTCAACAATAGATTCCTGACACTCTTTCACGAATGAACCCAGGTCCCGGTCTCTAACATTGGTCGTCACCACGACTCTTCTTTTGCCGTCTTCTCTGCTGATTTGATTCGGCCCCATAGTTATGACGGGTTCAGCTATTGAGCCTAATGCAACAAAGTGCCGTGGCTTTTTTTCTTCGGGGATTGAAGTGGATACTAAAAAAGAAGTGTCGTAAAGTTCTCCACGAGGAAGAGGAACGGGAAGACGTTTGAGTTCTTCAACGTTTGTCCTTAAATTCTCAGGTAATCTTACAATTATAGCGAACCGACGATCACCTTCAAAAACCAGGCCGGCGGTTTTTCCTCCAACCGCTATCTCAACGATCTCCTGCACATTCGAAACGTTAAGCCCATAACGAGCCATCTCGTCTCGCTTCATCCGAACGTTTAGCATAGGTAATCCTGTAACAGGTTCCACTCTAACGTGAGCCGCCCCTTGAATCTTTTTGATGGTCTCAGAGATTTCCTCTGCCTTTTCAATCATTACGGACATGTCGTCCCCGAAAACTTTTACCGCTACATCACTTAAAACTCCTGCAAGCAAGTGGTTGAACCGCATTCGAATCGGCTGGCTGAATTCGAAATTGCTTCCGGGTAACTTGTTGACCTCCCTCTCAATCTGCCGGACAAGTTCAGCCTTTGGGAGATTGGGGTCCGGCCACAAGCCCCGAGGTTTCAGGATTATTGTCTTGTCCCCGATGCTTGGAGGGTGAGGCTCTGTGGCAATCTCTGATGTTCCAACTCTTCCCGTTATGGTTTCGACTTGAGGAAAGTTTTCAAGGATGGTCTTTGAAACGATCGATTGAAGCTCAATGGCTTGGGACAAGCTTGTTTCAGGGATTCGAAGCGTGTGTATCGCTATGTCGCCTTCGTCAAGGCTGGGAACGAATTCACGTCCCATTTTTGAAGCCGCTAGAGCGCTGAGCGCTACCAGGACAATCGCCGTTGAGACCACCACAATCCGGCGCCTAAAGGCAAAACTGACGATCGGCAGGTAAATGGCTTTTGCCCCACGGCTAAGCAAATTCTCTTTGCGTGATTGTTTGCCGGACAGAAACATAGTTACCGCAGCCGGAACAAAAGTGAAAGAAAGAATTAGCGCTCCAGTCAATGCAAGGAGAACCGTCAACGCCATCGGAGTAAACATCTTTCCTTCTACGCCTGTAAGTGTCAGAATGGGAAGGTAAACGACAATTATGATAAGTTCGCCGAATAGCATTGGCTTTCTGACCTCTTGAGACGCTTCCCAAATAAGATGGATTCGCTCCTTTCTGGTCAATAAACTCGTTTGGAGACTTTGGGCTTCGGCAAGTTTGCGGGAGCAATTTTCTACGATCACCACGGCTCCGTCCACAATTATCCCAAAGTCTATCGCCCCTAGGCTCATTAAATTGGCGCTTAACTTGCCGGCTACCATGCCCGTGGCTGTGAACAACATTGAAAGTGGTATGACCGATGCCGTGATCAAGGCCGCCCGGATATTCCCGAGAAAGATGAAAAGTATGACAATTACTAGAATCGCTCCTTCTGTGAGGCTTATTCTAACTGTGTTTATGGTCTTATCTACGAGAGTGGTTCTATTATATACAGCTTTTGCCGAGACCCCTTCCGGCAATGTTTTGTTAATTTCCTCAAGTTTTTTTTTGGCTCGTTGGGCCACAATTCGGCTGTTTTCGCCCATGAGCATGAATACGGTTCCCAAAACGGTTTCATGGCCATCTTTTGTTGCAGCCCCGGTTCTGAGTTCTTTGCCGAAATGAACCTCTCCGATGTCCTTGATTAAAACCGGAGTTCCTCTTACGCTTTTCACAACTATATTTCCAATGTCCTCAAGATTCTCCACCTGTCCCGGTACCCTGACAACGTGTTGCCCAGCGCTGGTTTCGATGTATCCCGCCCCTACGTTGGCGTTATTGGAATTGAGGGCGTTGGTTATGTCCGTGAATGTTAATCCGTTTGAAATGAGTTTATAAGGGTCAGGTGTTACATGAAATTGCTTTTCGTACCCGCCTATTGTGTTGATTTCTGTCACACCCGGCGTGTTTCTCAGTTGAGGGCGAATGATCCACTCCTGGATAGTTCGGAGATCCGTAAGCGTATATGGGCTGCCATCGTCTTTTTTGGCGCCGGGCGCCGCTTCCACCGTCCACATGAAAACCTCACCAAGGCCCGTGGAAATAGGACCCATCAATGGTTCTATCCCTGGTGGGAGCTTACCCTGAATTTCCTGAATTCTCTCGCTGACCAGACGCCTGGCAAAGTAGATATCGGTTCCGTCTTCAAAAATTATGGTCACCAAGGCGATACCATATTGCGAAAGAGATCTGGTTTTGACCAAACCGGGTAGCCCAGCCATGCCTGTCTCAATTGGAAAGGTTATTCTCTGCTCAATTTCCAGCGCCGACAAACCCTTTGCCTGAGCTGTAATCTGGACCTGAATATTTGTTATGTCGGGAACTGCGTCGACGTTGAGGCGGTTCAGGCTGTACAAGCCGACCACTCCCATTGCCAGCGTGAAAGCGAGCATTGTCCATCTATGTTTGATTGAAAATTTTAGAATTTCCGCTATCATTCGTTATCCTAATGTTGATGTGACATTCCGGCTTTTCCAATTTCCGACTTCAGCACAAAGCTGTTCTTCACAACATAGTTTTCTCCGGGTGAAAGCCCTTTTATAACTTCGGTAAAGTGTCCGTCACTGAGTCCCAGTTTTATAGGACGAGCCTCAAACTGATCGTCGTAATTTACAAAAACCACGGATTTGTTCCCATGAGTCTGGATGGCATTGGACTGCACAGCCACTGGGACTGGTTTTTCGTCGCAAACCAGCTCAACCTTCACAAAAAGACCTGGACGCCATTTCCCGTCAGAATTGGGAATTACTACCCGGGCTTTGGCGGTCCGACTTTCCTCCCCAACCACGAGTCCGACGTACGAAACTTCCCCTTGCATCTCTAAGGTTGAACTTGAGGACCTGACAACCGCTTTTTGTCCAATGTGAACCGATTCCAGGTCCTTGGGATACACGGTAATTTCAACCCAAACCGTAGAAAGGTCTGCTATGACATATATTTCAGCGTCATCTTTAAGCCATTCGCCTGTGGACAGGCGTTTCTTGACAACTATGCCCTCGAACGCCGCTCGAATAGGATAGTTGGTAAGATCGCTCAGGGAACCTTCCTCAAGTTTCACTATCTCGTGCTCCGTTAACCCCATAGCCACAAGCTTACGGGTTGCGGAAGTGAGTCCGATTTTTTCCTCAAGAAACGCTTTCTTTGCCGTCAGGAATTCTTTTTCAGGAACTGTTTGCTTTTCCCAAAGTTGCTGGGATCGATCGAAGTTATACCGAGCCAGCTTCTCTCTCTCGAGCGCCAAAAGATACTGACTTTTTGCCTCACCCAATTCGCGACTATCGACGACAGCGATTAATTCGTCTTTGGTCACGATGTCTCCAAGATTTTTCAATGATTTGAGTATTAAGCCTGACACCCGGGGTACTACCCGGGATACCATGTCAGTATTGAGCGCTATCTCCCCTGGCAGCGCCAAAATGGATCTGATCGTTTGAGGTCCGGCCATCGCTGTTTCGATGCCCATTTTTTTTGCTAGTTCAGGCGACAATGTCAACCGACCCTCATAGTGTGAATATTCCCAATCAAATTTAAGGCTGTTCCACTCGGCAAGAACCTTAACAAAGAAAGAATGAGGTTCTTCTATCTCCTGATCGGAAACCAGATAATCTTGTTCGGGGTTGAATCTGAAAATCGTGGTTTTGTCTCCGAGTCTCTCCAACTCCACTGAAACATTTACTTCTTGCGGTTCCAACGCCTTGTCGTTTTTATAGGGATAGATTCTAAAATGTGGAGGCATGCCGTTTTCGTAGATTACAATCTCAAGTTCGAACGAACCGACCGTAAGCATTTTCCCCCCGTGCTTGCCCTTGTCGGCGTCGTGTTTGTGACCGTCTTCACCTCCGTGACCACGAGAGTCTACGAAACTGGACGCCTTTTTATCCGAAAGCAATATGACGGCAGCCACCATTAGCCCTGCCAGTATCACTCCGCAGACAACTACAATCTCCTTTTTAAGCATGTCTTGTTCTCTCTAAGAAACTACTATGACTGATACAATTTGTTGATTATTCCAACAGGTTATACTTGTTGGCATCCGATTTAGATTTTAGCCGGGCGGCTTGACTGTTGGGTCTTTCATCGAGTTGCCGCCAGGCTGAAGGTTGAATGTTTAATCGATGTTGTGTGAAGTGATAGTATCTTTCTTCTTTTTTCCATTTGCCTGAGGGCAAGGAGACGACGACGAACGCTGCTTACCAAGCAGGCTTTTAGCTTCACGTTCTATTGAATCGAAACGAGCATCCTGTTTATTTTGCCATCTTTGAACTTGATTCCATTTTTGGTTTATCTTGTTGCGGACAGCCGCGCTTTGAGCTTCGGTCAGATTGGCTGAAGTCAAGAAACACACCGTGATCAAAAGTGCAAAAAGAGATTTCATCCTTTATTTAACTCCCCTCTAAAAGATTTTTGTTGAGTTGTTGAGGGGACTTTTAAATCACGAGAACGACGGAAAGGTGAGACATGCTGAAAGGATTGAAATCGTGAACATTGTTAGACACAAAGAAGCCTTGAGGGCGGGAATGCAATTTCAGGTCAGCAAAACATAATGAGCAGTCGGTTTGGCTTCTGGGCGTCAGCCTCGAACAAACTGATTGCGAATCCATCAGGCATGCGTCCTGGTCGGCAGTATCAGGGAGAGGCGAATCGCAACTACATTTATTAATTCCCGAAAAATCATTGTTTTCGGGTGTGGCCTGATTCGAGAAAACGTGGGTTGCGATATGAATTCTGGGATGGCCGTGAACTTGATCAGAACCGGGATTGGTCAAATTGCAGGGTTCATGTGAACAGCACAAGACAAGCGACAGGCCTGCGCAAGCCGCTATCTGATGGATCACAATTACCAGCCATATGATAAAAGGGTTTTTCAAGACTAGCCTTTACGAATTTGATCAGCCCTATCACCAAGTTACAATAATCATCATCAGGGCAAAGGCAAACTATAATTTCCCACAAGTTTTGTCAACATCTTCCGTGGCATCAAGGGGGGCAACCGTGTGGGGTTTCTTAATTGGCCGAATTACACTGAACTGGTCTATTGGTTAACCTTCTTATCCTTGGCGAACTGTTCGATCTGGAACTGGTTTCCTGACTCAATAAGCGCAGAGAGGGTTCGGAAGAAGGTCCAAATGTCGAGAGGTTTCTCAAAATATGCGTCACAGCCTGATTCTTCAGCGATTTTTTCATTAATCTTGATCATGTCGGCGGTAAGCGCAATAATTGGAATATGACTGGTAGACGGATTGCTTTTGATGATCCTTGTGGCAGCCAATCCATCCATATCTGGAAGAGTAATGTCCATCACAATGAGAACAGGGTTATAAATCTCCGAACTTCTTATACCTTCTCCGGCTGAGAACGCTTGAAGCGCATTATAACCGCCGGCTTCCAGCAAATTCACCACCAATTTCATATTGGTTTTGTTGTCCTCCACAACAAGGACCTTTGGTCGTTCCTTGGCATCCATGGGAATATCGGGAATCAACTTCTGGGGCGGTATCGACTGCGCCCTAAACTGTTGATCCTTATCGTTACTCACTTTGGATTTTTCCAAGAAAGGGATGGTGAAACTGAATGAGCTGCCCTTACCTTCACCCTTACTAGCTGCCCGAACCCGACCCCCGTGAAGCTCTACGAGCCTTTTAACCAAAGCAAGCCCCAGACCGGTTCCCGATTCAGGCGTGGAAAGAGAAGAATCGAGCCTCTCGAAAGGCTCAAAGATCCTTTCTTGATCTTCCGGTTTTAGGCCAATACCCGTGTCGGAAACTCTCATAATTAAATCGTCGTTTTTGCGCTCTACTGCTAATTCAATGTGACCACCGGGGGGTGTAAACTTAGTAGCATTGTACAGCAGATTGACCAGAATCTGTTTCAGTTTAATCTCATCTGCGAGAACCTCTGTTGCCTCGAGACCTCCTTGAATTGATAGCTTTAACTTTAACCCACGTTTTACTGCTTTTTGCCTCACCATGTTCAGACAATTTTCCAACAATTGACTCAGTCGGAAACTGGACACGCTCAATTCCATTTTACCCGAGTCCACTTTAGACAGGTCAAGTATGTCATTAATCAGTTGACTGAGAAGGCGGCCTGCTTGAGAAATCTCATTAACATACCCTAATTGCTTTTCATTAAGTTTCCCGAAGAACTGTTCGGACAAAAGGTCAGCGAAACCTGTGATGGCCGTCAACGGTGTTCGAAGTTCGTGGTTCATATTCATGAGGAACTCACTCTTAGCTGCGCTGGCAGCCTCAGCTTGAGCTCGAAGTTGAGTTGTGACCTCTGCGGCTCGCTCCTGCGATGCGATATCAGCTTTAAGACTTTCAATGAGATCGTCTTTTTCAAATCTCAGCGTCAGTAGTTCCGAGTACAATTCATGAATATTATGACCCAATAGAGCCATGAAACCACCAAACATGAACAGAATGACCCCGATTATAGGATCGTGCCCCCCTCCTTGATACATAAATCGAGCAGAGAGCGGAACAAGGACAAGAAGAATGTTGATCAAATATTCATTGGTTGCCGAGTAAACTACCACCGCTCCGGCGACTATTCCGCCCACAAAAATGATCATAAAAATCTGAAGATACTCGACGTTTTCAGGAAAAATAAAAACTGCCGCCGCTGTCCAAACCAGGCCGCTCAGGGTCGTCACCAAAATGTGGCGTTTTCCCCAAATAAATAATTCTTCTCCAGCAGGGATCTCTCTTTGGAAAGCCAGAATTAGGAATATTCTAACGACAAATATGGTCACGTAGACTGAAATCCACGCTATCAATCTAGCCTCGGGAATTGTGCCCCAAAGGGTTCCGGCAAAGACTACACCTCCCAGTAGAGCGGCTAGGCCTCCTCCTAGTGAATGCGAATATATCTGTCTTATCTGTCCTTGGCGAAGGCGGTTCAGCTTCGCTACTGAATCGCTCTTTTGGTCAATGTTTCTGATTCTTTTCCCGATTGTCATGACAGACCTCAAGAATCCTGATCTTCCGAGGCAGGTGAAACTTAAATCATAGATGAAATAATATTACGAGGTTAATCCGTTTTAGTAAAAACATTACAAAGGCTTAGTGGGAAGAAGAATTTTAGAATGAACATTATCGATCACTGATACCCAACTTGGTCATGTGGCGAACCAACGCGAATCTCGAAATGCCCAGTAAACGAGCAGCTTTCTGTTTTTTCCAGCCGGAATGGTCGAGGGCGCCCTCAATTATGCGCCGCTCTGTTTCGCCCATGACGTCATACAAAGAGCGTCCTAAAGGAACGGTCAGCTCTTCCAGGGCCGTAATCGGTTCTGTGTGCTCCAGGCTTAGATGATCAACAAAAATAGTATTTCCCCTGGATATTATAAGCGCCCGCTCCAAAACGTTTCTCAATTCCCTCACATTTCCGGGCCAGGCGTATGAACGCAGAGCTTTCATGGCTAGGGAATTTATTCCCGGGACAGATGAAAGCTGCATCTCTTTGCAAAGCCTTTTGAGAATTGAATTCGTAATGACCGGTATATCTTCCAGACGGTCTCTAAGTGGCGGAACATTTATGTCAAACACGTTCAAACGATAAAATAGATCCTTCCTGAAATGACCATCAGAGACTTCTGTCCACAAATCTCTATTCGTAGCTGCTATTAGCCTAGTGTTTACAGTGATTTTTTTTTCGCCCCCAACACGGGCGAAAGAGAAAGTATCCAAAAAAGTCAGCAATTTAGATTGTGTTTGGGGCGCCAATTCTCCTATTTCATTGAGCAGAAGCGTTCCCCCCTCCGCCAGTTCCAGCATACCTCGTTTCTTCCGAACCGCTCCGGTATATGCGCCGGCCTCATGGCCAAAAAGTTCAGACTCAGCAAGTTCCGCAGGGATAGCAGCGCAGTTAATAGCATAGAAGGGGCCACCAAATCGGGATGACCGATCATGTATGTAGCGCGCTAGGTGGTCCTTGCCACTGCCCGTCTCCCCTGTCAGAAGTATTACGCTATTTGCTTCCGCCGCAAGGTCCGCCTTTGAAAGAGTTGATCTCATGGCGCTGGACGAGTATTCGTCGATTGAGAGAGATCTGTCAGAAGTGTTCGAAAAGGGTTTGACCAGTTCCCGAGCAATACCACAAACGCCTGTTATTTTGCCGGACGAATCGAGGAGAGGAAATCGGACGAAATCAAGGGTGATCCGCTGCGATTTCCACTGTAAATTCTGCTGGGTTTGGATTGTTTGTCCGAGCAGAACTCTGGACTCAACATTTTCAGATTCACTTCCGTAAACGTCCCCAAATAAATCGATGTCTTTTTGTCCAATGATTTCGGAACGAGTAATCTGAAGAAGATCGACAGTTGCGGAGTTGACATCTGTATATCTATGTTCTGTGTCTTTAACAAATATACAGTCCTGCGCAGATTCGAAGAGTGTTCTGAAACGTCTTTCACTTTCTAGTAGCTCTGATGTCCGCTGAGCTATGGTCTGCTCCAGTTGAGCTTTGTGTTGCTTGATTGCGTCCTGAGCGTCTTTCATCTTGAGCAAAGATTTTATCCGAACGCTGAATTCCAATCGGTCGATGGGCTTATTGATAAAATCGTTTGCGCCAGCTTCTACAGCTCGCAGGCGAGTTTCTTTATCATCGAGAACTGTGACCATAATGATCGGAATGTCACCAAAATCCGGATCTTGCCGGATATGACGCACTACCTCGAACCCATCCATCCCCGGCATCATGATATCCAGAAGCACAAGGTCGAAACCGGATTTTAATTTTTTGAGCGCTTCAAGCCCGTTGTTTGCAGGTTCCGAAGAATGACCGAGGACTTCCAGAAAATCCTTGATCAATCTTAAGTTTTTAGGCT
>JAZDKD010000035.1:0-2683 GCA_043803345.1 Pseudomonadota bacterium | reverse complement strand
TGGGCAGAGACGCTGGGATAAAGGTAGCCTGTCTGGATTACATAGAAAACGTGGACGTAATCACAGAAAAACAGATCGATGAGGACAAAACGACTACACTCAGAGAACTGGGGGCCCAGTTGGTAGATAAATCTATCTGGGAAACGATATCACAATCACAACCTCCCAAGCAGATCATTGAAAAAAGGGTCATTTTGCCTCTGACCGAAATAGAGTTGGCAGAAAAACATGGAGTCACGCCACCGAAAACTATAATTTTCTTCGGTCCTCCGGGAACAGGAAAAACCCACTTTGTAAAGGCAATAGCTGGGGTTCTGGACTGGTGGTTCATAGAGGCCAGTCCAAGTGATCTGATGGCTGATGGGCAGGATCGTCTCGGAAGAAATCTAAGACACCTCATGGAAAAAGCGGGTCGAATCGAAGACGCAGTAATTTTCATTGATGAATTTGAAGAAATAGCTGAAACCCGAGACCATGCCTCTCGAATCGACAAATCAATCACCAACGAATTCTTGAAACAGGTTCCTGTTTTTAAAAGGCAGCCGGGTAGAAGACTTCTGGTCTGCGCAACCAACTATATACGCGATCTTGACGCAGCGTTGCTCAGGCCAGGGCGTTTCGACCTGATCATACCCGTTGGTGGTCTCGATACGCAGGGACGAAAGACTATATTTGACTTCTACCTTTCCAAAACCAACGCGGGGGATGTTGATATGGACAAAATAGTTGCCCTAACGCCATTATTCACCCCCGCCGATATTGAATATCTGTTTCAAAAGGTTACTCAAAAAGCATTTGAGCTAGAACATAAGGGAGGAACAGATTATCTATTGACTACAGAGATATTTCTTGAAACCTTACTTGAGGTCAAGCCATCCCTTACAGAGGACATCCTGGGGAGTTTTGAAAAGGACCTGAGAGAATTTTCCCGGCATTAATGGAGAATTTCGAAATAAAAACAGAAAGGCGTGTCAAACGCCTTTCTGTGAAAGATCTATAGGATTTGAGCTAAGCTATTGCCAGCCACTACTCATTGGGGACATTCTGTTTTGGTGCCAACAACTCCAGCGTCTTTTTCGCATTCGCCACGTGTGAGGTCGACACACTGGCCATCTTTGGTTTTACACTTGTAAATTTCACATTCATAAGAAGGATAATTAACTTCTTTTCCCCCAACTGAAGCGCACTCCGCTCTAGAGACTTGGGTCACGGTTCCAGCCTTACAACAATTTATCTTTACACATTGCTGGTCACAATCGGCTACTTCCGTCCCGCCAGAGGACACACAGTCAGCTCTCGACTTTTGAGCGCACTCGCCGTTGATACAGCATTTAACTTGAATCAGCTGGTCCAGTTGCTTGTTCAAATCGTTTATGCCCTGATCGAATTTCCCCGCCAGTTGAGCCTTTTCTTCGTTAAGTTTCTCAAGTTCGCTTTGATACTGGTTCCTAAGTCGTAACAGAAACGCTTCAGCGCTTGCCTTTTGCCTCAGAATATTGTTCAGCGCTTGAGTAAGGCCTGCACGTTGTTGTTCTGAAGCATTGGCGATTTGTTCGTCTAACCTCGAAATCTGAGTATCGATGTTGGATAATTGAGATTGCCAGTTTGTAATCTGCTGTGCGAGGTTTTGAACGCCCTGTCCTCCCACACGATCCATTTCCTGGGCTGCGAGATTCATGATGTTGCGTAGTCTTTCAATTTGGCCTTGCAAGGCGGCAATCTCGGCGGTGTTATCTTGGGCCGGAGCCAATCCAGCGAGACAAACAACTGTTGCAACTGCGATCGTGCAAACCAAGCCCGAAATTCTCATGCCATTTCCTCCAAGAGCTATTTGTTGATTTTCAATGAATTCCAATCGACTCTAAAACAAATCGTGGAAATTCCTCGAATTCAACTGGAAATCGATTAGCATATCTCAGATTTATGTCAAGATAATTATCTATATAAATCAACAGATAAAATAATTAAGGTAGAAATGAGGTAAGATAAAAATCAAAATGTTTTTAATTTATATTTAAAACATACCGTATATTTTGTAGTTATTACGGCCAGTATGCTTGGCCTGATAAAGAGCGACATCTGCCCGTTCAATCAGCTTGTGGGGAGTTTTAGCGTCATAAGGGAAACACGAAACTCCAATGGAAATGGTCAAATCCTTAGAGTCAAGCGCCTTTAGGAGTTCATTCGATATGTTGGTAACCTCAGTCATGAGGCGTTCACATAAATTAGGGGCCATTTCCTTTGGGGCCCCTGGAAAGATGATGGCGAACTCTTCGCCGCCGTATCTAGTAACGATATCATAACCTCGGCAAACCTGCCGGAAGGCCTTTCCAAGTTTCACTAGAACGTCATCTCCCATTTGGTGGCCAAAAGAATCGTTGAAACTTTTAAAATTGTCCACATCGATCATAAAAAGACAAAACGGAGTTTCCTGTCTCGTTGACTTTATGATCTCCAGCCTGAGAGCTTCATCAAAGAATCGCCTATTGTAAACCCCAGTTAAGGAATCCTCGTAGGACATTTCGAGAAAATGTTCCCGTTCTTTTGCCAATGACTTTAACTCGATGTGGCGAATTGTCTTAACCAGAGCCACTTGAATCTGTTCGACGCTGAAGGGTTTGACCAAATAATCCACTGCCCCGGCGTTTATGCAATCCAATGCATTCTCCACAGATCCGTAGCC
>JAZDKD010000034.1:0-2274 GCA_043803345.1 Pseudomonadota bacterium | reverse complement strand
AGCGATTGAGGCGATGGCCTGTCAATGTCCGGTCGTGGCTTCACGAGTGGGAGGCTTCCAGGAGATCGTCAAGGATGGAGAGAATGGATTTCTCTTTGAAGTGAATCACACGGAGGAAGCGATTAACAAGATGGAACTTCTTTTTGAACAGCCTTCCGAGAGGGACCGTCTTACAAAAAACGGAAGGTTGACAGTGGAAACAACTTATTCCGCTGAAAGGGTCGTGGAGAAATACCTGAAAGTCCTCGAAGAACTTGCAGAGCAGAGGCTGCAAGAGAAGCATCACGAGATAAAACGGACGGCACCTTCCTCTCTCGCATTGGAAAAGGACTCGTTTAGAAATGCTGTTTTGAAAGTTAATGAAGGTGGGAAAAACTTTCCAATGTATGAAACATATGTCAATTATGCATTGACCACAAATGAACGAGGAGACGCATTAGCTCACTTCCTGTCCCCGTATATCCAATTTAGGGATAAATCCTATTTAGATATTGGCACAGCCTACGGTGGTTATCTCGTTGCCTTTGCCAAGCGGGGGTGTCGCCCTCATTTAGGAATAGAAATTAATGAGGAGTTAATAGAATTATGTAAGTTGAACCTCATGGAGAACAAAGTTATCCCCGATCATGTTCTTCAGCAGGATATATGTGAGCCACTCCCAGCGAATCTTAGGGAAAGAAAATTTGATCTTATTACCTGTACCGATGTTTTAGAGCACGTTTTGGATTTTCCAAGGATACTCGAAAATCTGAAAACTCTTTTAGCGGATCGCGGGCACCTCTATTTAGAGATCCCCAATCGATATCACGTGAAAAATGTCATCTCTGACCCTCATTTCGGGTTATTCGGCATTACGTTATTTGAGAGAGAAGATGCAATAGCATATTTTAAATATCTACGGGCCGGCGACTATTTGGTTGCTGACTATCACGACCTTGATTGTTATATTTCTTTCTTCCCAGAAGCGTATTTTGTTACCCAAACACTTTCAACTGAGACCATTGATTTTATAGAATTAGACACTTTATTTAAGAAAGAGATAGAAAATAGTTTCGAATCTAAAGTAGAGAATTTACCTGTCCCTGTTGAGATGAAAGAGAAGCTAAAAGGAAAGTTTAAACAGTATATCGCTCAATACGTTAAACAGATGCAAAAGAGAGATCTCGAGCGTTTTTATACGCAAAACTGGAAAATGCTCATTCAGAAAAAATAGAGCGTTCGATTGACACAGGGACTTTTCTGGAGAGGATTCACCCAAACATTTGAGGATACTTGTTCTCCCCGAAAAATGATGGAAAAGCGGAAAGAAATTAGGTTCAATCAGAGAAATAATCGGAAAGAACAGCAATGGTTACCCCAAGTTTTAAATTGTCGTTGATTGCTTATCCCGGTCTGGTATAACTCCAGGGGAATGCTGGCTTTGTAACGGATAGAAACATTTTTAATATCTCTAATGTGGGAAATGGAAATGGCTGAAGATCGTTCTTCACTCCAACTTTTTATTCTCGAGACGACGACGCGTTGCAACCTGAGGTGCGTTCATTGTTGGTCCAGCGAAGAAAATAACCTCGGCAACTACGACGCTCGTGACCTTCCAATGGATCTGTTCCATAAACTACTGCCCATATTGCGGGACTTCCGGCCAATGGTTCAACTGAACGGCGACGGGGAGACATTACTCCACCCTAACTTCATGGAGATGTTGAAAAAAGTGACTCGCGTGGGTTGTCGGGTCATGTTCCATACGAACGGAATGATGTTTACACCGCGGAACGTCGAGAAGATTATCCGTGCTGGGGTTGAGCACATTGGGTTCTCTATTGATGCGGCTAGCCCGGAGCTATTCGAAAAGATCCGGCGTCGTGCACGGCTGGACAAAATCCTTGAAAACATTCGCCTGATCAACGAAATGAAGAAACATCTGCGCACAGAAAGCCCGCAGTTGAGTTTTAGATTCGTGGCAATGCGGCAGAATTGCCACGAGCTTCCGTCTGTGGTGAAGATGGCGGGTGAGCTGGAAGTGGCTATCCTTACGGTAGCAGAACTTGTCGAGTATAACCTGACTCATGGACAATCGCTGGTGAATGACCCTCTAGTGGCGGAGTGGGTGTCGGAGGCTGAGGCGGAGGCTCGGAAGTGGGGAATTAGGCTTTTGCTACCGCCACAAATTCCTAAAGAGGAGGCGACCATTCCGGCGTCTAATCCTGCTGCAATCGATCCTGCAAGCCCCTGCACCTACAAAGGCTTGCGGAAGACCTGCAAAGAGCCCTGGGA
>JAZDKD010000033.1:0-4609 GCA_043803345.1 Pseudomonadota bacterium | reverse complement strand
CTTTTCCTCCGGCAAATACTGACAGTCATGAACTAGAATATCCGTGCCACCACAAAAATTGACAAAATCTTTGAAACAGGTTCCATTCCAACCTTCATCGGTTAGTTCATTATCAGTCAAAAAAACGAATTTCTTATTGCCCTCAATGAATTTAAAACCGAGCCCTCCCTGGGGGTGCTGCAAACGGTGAGATTCTACCAAAACATCTCCCAACGAGAAATTTCCCATCGGGGACTCGACTGGGGGATCGATTCGCGCCTTTAGATCATGAAAACTCACTGGCCATGTTCCGTCCAGCGCATCATTGCAAAAAATTCTTTTCACACCCTCAAAGCATTTTCTGCATCCATTGAAAACAACGTGATAATCTGGTCTGAAAAGTGGAGTAAAAAATGGTAGTCCTATTAAATGATCCCAGTGGACATGCGTAACGAAAAAATGAATGATTTTCTGCTCGGATTTGTGGATCAAAAAATCACCCAAATTTCTTATGCCGGTTCCTGCGTCAATGACGGCAACACGACCGGTATCGGTTGTTATCTGAACACATGTTGTGTTACCTCCGAACACAACTGTTTCCGGCCCAGGTGACGCTATTGAACCCCGAGTTCCCCAAAATTTTATGTTCATGTTACAATTTTGACTCCGTCATTATCCGGAAGACACTCTAATGTTTTTAGAGTTACCTTAATTTATATTATATATATAAGGACTCAATGAGTCCACGATATGATAAAAGAGCTTTCAAAAAATTGGGATTTGGGCGCCGAGATCAGAACACTTCTCGATAGGGGTCTCTACCGTAGCATGCCGGAGGTGTCCGGTTTGCCCGGCAGGATTGTATATTTGGAAGGTAAGGCTGTCCTAAACTTTTCCAGTAACAACTATCTTGGTATGGCCGGACATCCCAAGGTAATGGAGGCTTTTTCCAACGGGGTCCTGAGGTATGGAGTCGGTTCAACGGCCTCCCGCCTGATCGCCGGAAATTGCCAGAGTCATCGTGACCTTGAAGAGTTCATTGCGGTTTGGAAAGGCACAGAGGCGGCCCTGGTTTTCGGAAGTGGTTATCAGGCGAACATAGGCATCATAACCTCATTGGCCAGTGGAGGAGATCTGGTCATTTCAGACGAACTCAACCATGCCAGCATAATAGACGGATGTCGTCTTTCCAGGGCTAAGATCTCGGTTTATCCACATCTTAATCTGGACGCTGTAGAGGACGCGCTGAAAGATCCGGCGCCAAGGCGGAAAATAGTTGTTACTGAATCAGTATTCTCAATGGATGGTGACCATGCTCCGTTAACGGGACTCTTCGATCTTTGTCAACATCACGGCGCAGCCATGGTAGTTGACGAAGCTCACGCCACCGGTGTCTATGGCCTTGGGGGCGAGGGGTTATGCGCAAACCTGGGAATAGCTCCAGATGTTCAAATGGGGACTTTAGGAAAAGCTGTCGGCGTCAGTGGGGCTTATGTCGCAGGTAGTAGATCATTGATAGAAGTAATTGTTAACCGAGCCAGATCATTTATTTTTACAACCGCCCCTCCTCCCGCCATATCCGTGGCCACGCTCAAGGCTCTGGAGATCCTTACCTCAGAGGAGGGTCAACAACGTAGGACGCGACTGCAAAGGAACGTGGAAAGCATGGGAAAATTGATGAATGAAATTTTTCCTCAAAGTAACTTTGCGAGCCATATCAATCCAATACCCATAGGGCCTTCCGACCTTACCATGATAGCCAGCAAGGCCTGCTTCGATGAAGGCCTTTTTGTTCAGGGGATAAGGTTCCCGTCAGTAAAGGAAGAAGAAGGGAGATTGAGACTGACCATCATGTGTGATCACACTGTAGATGACCTGATAAATGCGAGCCACGTTATAAAATCTGTGATTGCTCGTTGTGATATAAAATGAAACGGCGAGGACCTTGCGTGGAACAACCTTTAGGAATTGGTTTTGAAATCCTGGAACTGACTTTTCCTGAAGTTCAGATAACATTTTGTAAAAATAATGGTAAATTAATGTTTCAATGTCTGTAAACATTTTATGTGGTTACTGATGGTATCGAATCTGGGCCGAGGTCAGCCTTACAACAATCATCAACACTCTAAACGGAGTTTATTTATGGTGGACTCGAGATTGACGTCTAATGTGGCCGGCGTGGATAATGTAAAAATGTTAGGTAGATTTTTTGTGTCGGCTTTGAAAACATTCCTGGATAAAGAAAATGTGGCCAAACGTCGCGACAAAGGTCTGAATATTTATGATTCTCTTTTCAACTTTGTGAAATTGACGTTCTTGGAGAATGCGGTCCTCAAGTATCGAAGGATGGTTCAATTTGGCGACAAAGTGGTCTTAGATAGTACTTTCCCCCCTTTTCCGTCTCTTGCGTTTGACAAACGTATAACAAATTATGTTAACAACCTGGATATGAGAGAAATCCCTACGGGTATTGTTTCAATCTCTACAACAAACTGTTGCCCCTATTCTTGCCCTTTCTGCTCCACCAACGCTCGGAGAGTCACAAACACTGATCTTGATGAAGATCTTCTGAAGTCCACTATCACGGCTGTAGAAGAAATGGGCGCTCCGACGATCATCCTCCATGGTGGGGAACCAATGTATCGCTACGATCGATTCCTCCGATTGGTGAAACACGTCAGTTCGGACACATGTCTTTGGATGTTTACGAGCGGCTATGGGGTCACACAGGAGCGCGCAAATGAATTAAAAGAGAACGGGCTTTTTGGTGTATGGGTCAGCCTTGATCACTTTGAACCAGACGTCCATAACAGTTTCAGGGGATCTCCAAAAGCTTTCGAAAGAGCGCTCCAAGCGGTTGAGGCTTTCAAAAAAGCGGGTGTGTATACGTGTCTGTCTCTAGTGCCTCCCGATGACTTATTGCAATCTGAGAATTTCATAAAATATTACGATCTTGCAAAAAAACTCGGTGTGGCCGAGATTAGAGTAATGGAAAAAAAACCATCCGGACGCGAAGCCCGATGCGGCGTCCTGGCGCATAGCCCCGTATTAGCAAACTTGCAAAAGAAACTTTATTCAGACTCACATTACTCAAATCATCCTCCCTTGAGTGGACTCTCCACATGGCTCGAAAAGGACCAAGCGCTTGGGTGCCAGTGCAGGTTTGAGTATCTTTTCATTACTTCAAAGGGAGATGTTCAGCCTTGTGAAGTAAGTGAAGTCACGTTCGGAAACATTAAAGAAGAACCGTTCGAAAAAATCTTTATGCGGATTTCGAAATCATTTTCCAGGTGTTCTACGGGGTGCATCCCCATGGTCATGTATCCGGAGATAAGAGCATATCAAAAAGATAGACCCAGAATGAGCTACTCAGAAAAAACAGATCGCGCAGCCAAGATCATTGAAGGATTTCAAGCAAAGGGCTCTATTCCTAAGGCTTATCGACCCATATGGTCGTATTATGAAAAAAGACTCAAACTGTTTCATAAAAGACAATCGGTTAAATGAGAATCAGCTTGATTTCGGAATTTCGGTTGAGCTTTTGTCATCAACGAGGGCCCTTTCAAAGCTGTTTCAGGAGGTCGGAGAACAATGACTAACCTTGCCACGAAGGCGGCTGACATTTTGGGGCGTATCAGGGAATCTCGCCCTGTGATTCACAACATAACCAATTTTGTGGTTATGAACACGACTGCAAACGTGTTGCTGGCTTTGGGAGCAGCCCCGATAATGGCGCACGCTATTGAGGAATTGGATGATATATCAGGTATCTCCAACGCCTTGGTGATAAACATCGGGACACTTTCAAAAAGCTGGGTTGAATCAATGACTTATGCCGCTCGACTGGCCAGAATCGCAGGTAAACCCATGATACTAGATCCTGTGGGATCGGGAGCCACCAAGCTAAGAACTGACACAGCGTGCGAAATAGCCAGATTCTCGGCGCCAACCGCTATAAGAGGAAATGCTTCCGAAATCCTCTCTCTTGCCTCCGCTGGAGGAAAAACCCGTGGAGTTGACTCGGCAAACACCACAGAGGAAGCCATGGAAGCCGCAAAAAGCCTGGCGGGCAAACGAGGCAACGTTGTAGCGGTAACAGGGGAGAAGGATTTTGTGACAGACGGGACAAGATCTCTTTTGATTTCCGGTGGATCTCCTCTAATGACGAGCGTGACAGGAACCGGCTGCTCAGCGAGCGTCATGGTGGCGGCATTTCTAGCGGTTGAAAAAGACGCCCTTTTAGCTACAGCAAGCGCTCTGGCCTTGTTTAAGGTCGTGGCCGAAAATGCCTCGGTCAAATCTCAAGGTCCTGGTTCATTCTGGGTTCACGTGCTTGATGAACTTTACAACATTACCCCAAAGGAATTTGAGAATTCCGCTAGGATTGATTCGGCATGAAAAACGTTTCATCATGGGATGTCTATCTCGTAACCGATCAATCTCTTTCACGGGGCAGATCTAACGAGGAAATCATTCGTGAATCTGTCAGGGCCGGGGTTTCAGCAGTGCAATTTAGAGACAAACATCTCAGCGCTGAAGATTTTATAAGGGAAGGTTCAATAATCAAGGAACTTCTCGCTGAATATGCAGTTCCTCTTATTATCAATGACAGGATAGATGTCGCTCTGGC